>CABIKM010000027.1 GCA_902196205.1 Candidatus Methylomirabilis lanthanidiphila
AATCAGCCGAAGCCGATGAAACAGAGCGATGAGGCGCGACACTAAATTCGAACACCAGGTGTCTCAAAATCATTGACACATTCCGCTACCGCATTATCCTTAACGCTGTAGAAAAGGTTCGCCAATTCATTGAAGTTTCTGTGTTCTGTTAAGAACAGCAGTGCGCCCGCTAGCGATGATTCATAGTGCAACTGGCTCTCAAAGGCATTGATAAACAATGGGCGCTGATGTTCGGCATCGGCACTGCGTCCCTTGATGAGAAACATGCGGTCGGGGGTCTGATCGCGACAATGTTCTGAATAGAAGCGGGAATAGGCGGGGACCACGAATTCGGCAAATATCTTCTCGATGCTGTCGCCGTTGATGACGCGCGACCAGTCGCTCGACTTGAGTGTCTGATAAGTCGGTAATTTCTCCGCGATCTTGTCCATTAAGATGCTGTCGAAACTGCGCAGAGCGCCAGCCTGAAGCGCGCCGGGATTCAATTCGATGTGTACCTGGCAATCCTGATCGTAACGAATCGCTACAAGACCCGTGAACTGGGCTTTGAGTCTGTCTAGCAGAGCACGTTTGTTACTTTGAAATCCCTTGTCAAAGCGATCCTTGATGCGTTTGGACTTCCAGCCGATCAGCGGCTGGTAGATGCCGAACAGTTCACTATCATATGGGAGCACAGATGTGTAATCGGTCAGGTCTGTCAGTCTCTTATTGGTTGCCATGGTGTCCTCCTGGATATTCGCATTGGATGTTACTCATGCGGCCCTGTCCGACATTGGGGCTAACGTGGCGCTCACCCCGCGCCTTGTAAGCGGCGCCGGTTTTTGCGCCACTTGCAAGGCGTCCGTGTCCCACGCAGAGTTAGGTACTCGCGTCACCCTTCTCAAGAATCTGTGTAAGCAGTTCATTCATCTCAGTAATGGTGATTCCAGCTTCGATTACCTTTGCATCAATCCATTGCGCCGGCCTTGACCAGGACAGCGCCTTAAGATGCAACAGGGGCGCAATGTTGTCGTTTACACCATAAAACGCGATTGCCGCATCAGACCATAGGTTCGCCAGGTCTTCTTCATGTCTGCGATCTCCCTGCCCGCCCCCTTCGAGACTACCGATGTAGTTGCTCGTGCGGATTACGGCGGTTTGGAAGGCGCGTACCGCGTTCAGTTCTTTCTCTTCCAACGCCGTCTTTTGGGCTAGCCGCTGGGCTACCCATCTCCGAAATTCCTGAAAGGCCTTCGCGAGTGCAGAACCGACCGCAGCCGCGGTAGACAGATCGTCTGTCATTTGAAACCTCCTGTTGTGCCTCACACCCGGACGACCTGCGGCGCCGAGACGCGCCGTCTGGTTCATCCGGCTGTTGGCCGGCCTCATACGATGCCCCATGCGGACAGTTCCACCTTGATAGCGTCGATGAATCGCCAACAGTCGGCTCTCCCAGGACCTCACCTTGATGAGCGACCTCGTTTCGCCGGGCGACGGCCTGCTGGATGATGTGGAAGTTGTTCCAGGGCAGCTCGGTCTCGCTCGCGGAGACGAGAACACCTAGAAAGATGCTCCCGCATTTGAAGTACCGCTCAGACTAAAGCGTGTGAAGTGCGTCACTCAAGACGGCACAGGCGTGGACGAAGGGAAGATTATGTGCGACGTTGGCCATGAAGACGATGACCGTCGCTCCATGCGCAAAGAACCCGAAGAGAGATCGCTGGAGTTTGTCTCGCAATGCTTCAACTCCTCGCCAGGACTCCAGAAGCTGCAGGCCCTGGCGAGCGCGGCACGACCAGCGGCGAGCCCCGGAGCTCTTTGTGGCGTTCGGCTCGCACTGGGGGTTCGAGAGCGCGTTTTGCAATCCGGGGCTCGGCCACGAGAAGGGCGGGGAAGAAGGCGAGGGCGGGCAGTTTCGGGGCAATCACCTGGGGTCGGTGCCGACGGCACGTGACTTGACGCACCTCAATGATCTGCTCCTAGCCAGGTGTCGCGCGAATGAGGCGCGAGTGACGCCGGCCTGGTCCAGTCGGTGGGAGCGGCGATAGCCTTTGAGCGCGCGTACTTCTAGCCGCTGGTTCCCAAGCTTCACTTGAACGATCTCCGTCGGGCGGGAGCGGGGGCTCGTGCGCAGGCGGTCGAAACAACCGGCGGCTTTGTAGATGACTTCCGTATCGTTGAAGCGGAGAGGATGATCCATGTCCTCAATGCCCCGTCACCAGCGGCGACTGCATCGATCAGCATCGGTCGAATCATAGCCGGCTTGGCCGCACAGAGATTTGACTTGCCGAACCCCGCCCCTTCGTTCGAAGTCTGAAAAGCGAACCCGTCGTAGAGGTATGGACAGCGTTCACTGTGAATCAGTGGGGAAGTAGCGCATGGGGATATCACGGGTGATTCGGAGTCCGGGACGAGCTTCGAGCAGAGGCGGAATACAATTTACCACCACGGCGGCGGTTGCCACGTCGCCGTGGACGCCACCTGGAATCCGACAGTGCAGCGCCGGTACACCCTGGAGCCTAATCTCGTCTACTGAGTTCTCCGCTCCCACATACATCTGCAGCGTCAATTGAATCACCTTTTCACCGGATGCGATTCCGCAGGCCGTTTGGCAGATACCGGCGACTTGGCCGGGCTGTACTTCAAGAAAGCTGGTCTGAAAGAGAGTTCGGGCAATAACCGGTCTGATAGTCTCGCGGATATCCTCCACGCGAAGTTCAAGAGAATCGGCAATCATAGCAACGGACTCGGGCAGGCCATGATGCTTGATCTGACCGCTTGCGACCAGCGCGCTGAACTCGTTGAGACTGAGTCCGGCACCGATTTTTTTTTGGAGAGGGAGACGACGGCATCCGGCGTCTACGATCCGCGTGACCTCCACGGCGTTTACGCGTTGGCAAGCGGAGGCCAGGGTCAGGACGAGTTTGTCCATCAAGAAGCCGGGGTTGATGCCGACGCCAAGAATGGCCACCTTCCGCTTGGTTGCTTCACTATCGAGGTTGTTGCTCAGGTGCGGGTGCTTGCGGAATGGGTAGACGAGTTCCTCACAGGTAGAAATGACACTATGTCCGGCGTCAACGCACTCCATGAGTTGCTTCTCCACATCGGGCAGGCATGAGGACGTACAGTGGATGACGACGTCGGCTTGCGTTTTCAGCACCTGCGTGGCGTCATCGGAGATTATGACGCCCAGGTCTCGTCCAACACCGGCAACACGACCAAGATCCCAGCCGATCTTATCAGGATCATTATCCACTGCTCCGACCAGGCGCACCTCCCGCTTTTGGAGTAGTAAGCGAGCGATCTCAGCGCCAATCGAACCGACACCGTATTGGATGACACGAATTTCTTTACGCATGTGGTCATCTCCTTGAAATCAGGTTGGGTGGAGGTGTTCGGAAGCGCGCGGGTAAGAACTGTGTGAATGCTTCTCGAGGATTCAATCGATCCCAATATCGGCTGATGCGCATATCTTACGGGATAAGCATACTCCTCTCCTTACGCGTCGGCAAACCTGGAAGAGGTGAGGCGCTAGGCTGCTGGAGGCCACTTTGCTCTCACCAAACCCACGCATTTTCTCAGTTCATCCAGTTTAAAAGGTTTTGGGATGACTCGATTGATCCCAACCTGCCTTGCGGCCTTGGCATCGATCGCGTTCGCCTCCCCTGTCACGAGGATGATCGGGACCAGCGGATCCGTCTTTCTCACCGCCGCCGCCAGCTCCAATCCGGTCATGCGCGGCATGGAGAAGTCAGTGACAATGAGGTTGAAGTGGCCCTCGGAGAACGCGAGTAACCCGGCGCAACCATCTTGCGCGATCTGGACCTCAAACCCCTCCTGTTCGAACAAAACAGCCAGTAACTCTCCAATAAACGGATCGTCGTCCACCACAAGGATGCGCCCTCTTGCGGTCTCCAGCGCGACATTCAAAGATACCATTTCTGCCTCCTCTCTTCATTCAGTTTCGGTCTGTGCCCAATGCCAACAGCGCGCCTAAGCCCGCACCGAGGACATCCACCCTCATATCCCCTACATCGAACGTTCGGGTTGGGGTGAGGGCCTGGACCGATTCATTGAGCACGGAGAGCACCACTACCGCGCCAAAGGCGTGCCCAATGACGGCGACCCATGGCCGCCCCCGGGAGCGCAAAGGCCAGGCCACGAGCAGGAAAAAGACACAGAATTCCACCAGGTGGACGGCGATCTCCATGTGGTAATGGATCAATCGGTATTGCCTGCCCTGAGAGGCAGTAAAAGGAAAGAAGGTCTCCGGCTGGGAAGAGAGCAGCAATATGAGCAGTCCCCATAAGGCTGAGGGAAACCAGCGAATCCACGGACGCATTTTGGAGTTCCTTGGGCTATCGCCCGACCCCGCAATACATGAACCCCGACA
>CABIKM010000028.1 GCA_902196205.1 Candidatus Methylomirabilis lanthanidiphila
GACGCGTTGGGACGCGGCGGGTGACGGCGATGCCCTGGCTGGCTGGAATCGGTTCAGGTCGCATAGTATTTTCTCCTCCCCGCCCTCTACTCTAATTTACAGGGGGGTAGGTGTCTCACTCATATTGACACAGAGGGGGCAGACACCATGGTGTATAAGCTTCTCAAGTACGTACCCATCCGGGGACGGTTGACGTGCAAAACCGGACTCCGTATCGGCGGCTCAAAGGAAGAAATGGAGATTGGTGGCATGGACAATCCCGTTATTCGTCATCCACTGACGAAGGTGCCCTACATCCCAGGCTCGTCCATAAAAGGCAAGCTGCGCTCACTGCTCGAGTACAAGATGGGCAAGGTTAGCGCTAACGGGGGGCCGTGCGGATGTGCCGACTGTCTAGTGTGCAAGGTATTTGGACCTCACAAGTGTGCGATACATGGCTTAGGCCCTACCCGGATTATCGTCCGAGACGCCACAATGACTGACGAGTGGGTCAAGCGGTTGGAGGTCTTACGGGAAGAAGGGCTTAACTATGTTGAAGTAAAGACCGAAAACTGGATCGACCGTCGGACAGGTGTTGCCGGCAACCGTGGACTGAGGACGCAGGAGCGTGTACCGGCAGGGGTGCAGTTTGATTTCAATATCTCGGTGCGCATCTTCGAAGGGGATAGCGAACAAGAAATACTTGACTTCATCCGGCAGGGACTCGACATGTTGCCACAGGATACCCTCGGCGGCTCGGGGTCCCGGGGTTACGGATGGGTCGAAATCGAGCATAAGGCAGGGTAAGAGAGTGCGCACGTACAAAGCAACACTATACCTGAGGTCGGCGTCGGCGACACCGTGGCAGGCCGACACCCTGTTTGGACATTTGTGCTGGAGCCTCGTGCGACGTAAAGGCGCCGAATTCCTGACGGAGATTTGGTTAGATGAATACCGCGTTCGTAAACCACCGGTGCTGATTTCAGACGGTTTCCCGTCCGGATGGTTACCACGGCCTCGCATCGGGACACAGGAGGACCGAGGTGCACTACCGCTGAAGGCAGGCCGCATCCGCGAGTATCGCGCTATCAAAGACCATCTCAAGGCTCGGTGGCTCACACTCGACGAGTTTACTAGAGCCCGCAAGGCGGAATTTGTGCTGCCGTTGGTCCAGCCGGATGAGGCCACTCGCACCGTCAGCAAGAATCAGATTAGCCGACTGACCAACACGACTGGCGATGCTGGTGGTGGGTTGTACGACTTGATGGAACTGTGTCTTCAGGCTGTAGATGTGTATTGGCGGATAGCTGATGGCTATGAGGAACTGGTACGGGATTTCCTCATCGATCTGCAGAAGACCGGATATGGTAAACGGAAGTCAGTGGGCTATGGTGAGATAGAATCGTTCGCGTTCGAGCAGTTCGATGGGTTTGTTGACGTTCCCGAAGCCAATGGGTTCGTCACGTTGTCCCGTTTCGTCCCGGCCGTGTCAGATCCGAGAGATGGATTCTGGGCGACGGCGGTGAAATACGGCAAACTCGGCGAGGAGGGTGCGGTAAGCGGCCAGCCGTTTAAGCGCCCGCTTGTCCAACTGGTATTGGGATCATGCTTTTACGACGCGCCGGTGCGAGGCTGGTATGGAAGGCTCGTTACGGATGTAAGTGTCGATTCCGATGTGGTGCAGTACGGGTACGCCTTTCCCGTTCCGCTGCGCCTACCCGAGCGGACGAAGGGGATCGATTGACCGTCTTCTACCTTGCCAATGTCGGGACACAGGACTTGACGCTGAACAGGAAGAAACCGTTCCCGCCTCGGCAACAGGGCGAACAATGGCTGAAGTCCTATGAGACCGTTCACGATCAACTGGACGCGCCGATTCTTCGACCTGGGTTAACGCGGGTCATCGAGAAGGTTGGGCACATCTCACAGGTCGTGTTGTTTGTTAGCGACCAATCGGAAGCTACGGAGGCCCGCTTTCGCAATAACGATACGGTGTTCCTTGGCGAACTGCTGAAACGCCATCTCCCTAAACGGTTTGGCGCCAAATTGGATACTGTCACAGTCGAGCGTCTCCATGGTAACCCGGCCAACTACGACGCGATGCTTAACTTCTTTGCTGAGCGGCTACCGGAACTCGTTCCCCAAGACGGCATAGAGGTCGTCTATGTCGTCCCTGTTGGTGGTACGGACGCGTCAAACGTCGGGTTATGGGTCAACGCCATCCGCCTCTATCGTCGCAAGGTTCAACTTCTGTACGTCATGCCGGACGAACGCGTGGATGTGCTCGCGCTCCACGTTGTGCTATTGCGGGAGACTTTCTGCGCTCAGGCTGCCGCACATTTGTCTGCGCATGACTACGCAGCTCTTGGACGATTGCTGCAAGCCGAGCCGGATCTCGCGCAGTCGTGGGCGGTGTCGCTCAGCGCCTATGCGCACCATCGCCTACACTTCGACTTCACCCGCGCCCAGGCCGAACTTACTAAGGCTCAGCAAATCGCCTTCGGCGAGAAGCGCGCGCAGATAGGACGTCTCCAGACGTCGCTTACACCGTTTTTGCAACGTACTGCTGCACCTACCTCTGAGTCGCCTGATTCCGAATGGACTGCATGGCTCGATCGCCAACGTCAGTTTCTTGGAGAGCTCTTTATCCACCTTCAGGTTAAAGCGGATCAGGAGCAGTGGATCGAATTCCTGGGACGACTATTTCGGTTGCATGAAGCCATACTGCGCTTTGCGTTTGAACAGCAGACACGGCACAACACAGACGGAAATGACCGGCGAGGATACCCGGACTATGCGAAGGCGTTGAGCGCTGACCCTGCACTGCAAACATACCTCAACGATAAGTGCGTAAAGGAAGCGCGGCCGACGACATACGCACTCGGACTCGCGGTAGAGTTCTGGGTTACGGAACACGGCAGGGGACCGGAATTGGGACCGGTACGTGCAGCGGCTCAACAAATGGAGAAGTTGAGTGAGCTTCGCAATAAGAGCGCTATTGCGCACGGCTACGAGGGTGTAAGTGCTGCGCAAATCGAGCAGGTCGTTGCCATTAAGGATCTGTTGGATGCGGTTCGCCGTGGCCTGACCGCACTGAAGGTGACGATCAACGATTCCCCTTTCATTCAAGTCCGGAACCTGCTGCGCGAAGCACTGAGAGGCAATAGCCGCTGAGTCAAAATAGGTTGGCCTTGAAGAAGAGGATCGCATTACCATCCCCAAATCAGTCGTCACGATCGACCAGAGCAACGGTTCGAGGGAGTGCCCTGACGAAGAAGGGATCGGCACCGACCAGACGTGTTCGCGATCGTGACTCGTGGAAGGGAGGGGGACCGAACAGACGTATTCGTGATACGTGACCGTGACCGGGTGTCCGGCGATCACGATCCACGATCACGTCGTCACGGTTCAAAGTAGCGTCCTGACGGAGAGAGGCTGAACTGAAATGCGAGCCCGGGGTAAGAAAGGTTATGGAGAGACAGGACCTCAAAGAATTGAATGGGAAGGTGCTGTTTCGTGAGGGGCTCGAGCGGGGGATTCTGCGCCTGGTCGACCAGTTCAAGGTTGTTGGGCGCTAGAGGTCATCGTTTTCGGGCCACTCGCCCGTGGTGAGATGTGATACCGACCTCATTATCCTCTCTGAGGAGGGTCCGCGAGGATGTCTGTAGGAATGAGTCGTTTTCGCAGTGCGGTTCGGGTCTTCCTCACGCCCGAGACCCTGCTGCCTTTTCTTCTTGGCTCCGTCTCCCTTGGGGTGCTGAGCAATGCTATCTATGGGTTGCTGACGAACGCGCTTGGTACCACCGGATGGGCACTCATCGGTCTCATCGTGGGGGTTCTGGCGATCTTCATCCTCTGCGTATGGGCCTTTGCGATGGTGGTGTCCAGAATCGGGCGGCCCTTGGGTGCTCACACCCGTGCGCCTGCGAAGCATAAGGGGCTGATCCTGCTGGTAAGCCGGTCGGAACCGTGTGAGAGGGCCATTGCCTATCATCGGCCGATGCTCCAGCGAGTCTGGCTGCTCTGCAGCGCCCAGACGCTTCCAATTGCTCAGCAACTTCAGAGCGCCAATTCCGATCTTCTCATCGACGATCCAATAGTCATCAATGATTTGCATAACCCGATTGAGGTGAAGGGTCGGATCGAGGACATCTACGCCGAACTTCCGTCTGGGTGGGAGGAATGGGGGGTCATTGCAGATTATACGGGGATGACAGCTCACTGCTCAGTTGGGGCCGCCCTAGCCTGTCTGTCGCCGACCCGTCACCTCCAGTACACGCCGGCCGTCTTCGATGAGAACCGCAATCCGATAGGATCGGCGGAGCCAATAGAGGTCCGGCGTGATTGGGCGCTGGCCGGTTTGGCCCCGAAATCCCCGGAGTAAGGTTGGGGCGCATGATGGTGGAGCGGCGGGTGATCGATCTGAAGCTGTTATATGGCGAGCAGGCGAAGCTGGCGGAGCTTCAGGGCTACGTTGAGCAGGCGCTGACTCTGGCGGGGGAGGGGAACGAAGTGGTCCTGACTGGGCGTGCGCCCGTGTGGCTCTACCTGAAAATCGCACATGCGCTGCACGGCAAGGCGCGGCGGCTGATCTACACCTCGCCGGTGACGGGCGAGGTCGTCATCTTCGACCATGACCCGTTCTGAGGAGGGATCGGATGCAAGATTTACGATTGAAAAGGGAAGAAGGGGCAGGTCGAACGGAACGTAAAGGGATTCATGACTGGCGAGATATTTCCAGAACGGCGGCGAATGCGGCAGGCGACACGATGGGGATGCCTTCGTAGCGTTCAAGGGTGAGCAGGTCGTCGTCTCCGCTGACGACATAGTCGGCGTTGGCCTCTTTGGCGCAGGCGAGGATGGGGTCATCGTCGGCGTCGCGGGCGGTGGGCGAGATCGCCAGGGTCCCCGTCATGAGGAGGGCGCGATGCGAGAAAAGCTGCACCAGGTCGACAATGTCCTGGCGGGTCAGGCCATACGTCCGCGCGATCTTGGGGGCACTGAGCACTCGCTGGACCTCGTGCAGGATGCCGGGTGAGATCACCAGATCCCACTCGCGCGCCCGCCATGCGCTCAGGAGCCGGGACGGTATGCCTCTGTCGCTGATAACCCCGCTGACGATGACGTTGGTGTCGAGGACCGCCCTAAGCACGCTTTCGACTCTTGGTCCGGTATGTGGCTCGCGTCTCGGCGATGGCCGCCGCCACATCCTGTCGGACCTGGTCGAGGTCTTTGTCCCTGTTCTTCGCCCAGATCCCGTCCAAGACTTTGAAGGGCGCCTCCCAGGCCTGCGTCAGGCGATCGTACCGTTCCACGTCGATGATCGCGACGATCGGCTTGCCCTGCTTTTCGACGATGACCGTGTCCTTGCCGTAGTGAACCTGGCCCAGGACGTCGGCGAAACGGTCCCGGGTTTCCTTGGCCGACATCTTTTTAATCATCCTGCACCTCCTGTGGACAGAAGCGACGATAAGCCAAAAGTAGCATTCTGTCAAGAATGCGCAATGGGTGAGACCCGGTACTGTCTTCGCGTGAAGAATTGAACATTGAAGATTGAAAATGGAAGAATCGGGAAGCCGAACGTGAGTTGAAGGATCTTAGAAGAGTACCCAGATGTTCAATGTTCAATCTTGAATGTTCAACCCCGGAAACGAGCTATTTGCGTTCTTGAATGTTCAATCTTCAATGTTCAACCCCGGAATAGGCATCTGATGTTCACCGCGATATCAGACCCACAAACGTTGCACGCAGCTTGGCTTCGGGTACGCGAGAATCAAGGGTGCGCCGGGGTGGACCGCGTGACCATTGAGGATTTTGAGAGCGGCCTGCTGTACGAACTTCCCCGGCTGCAGCGCGAGCTGGCCGACGGTAGCTACCGCCCGCTGCCGTTGCTCCGGATCTTAGTGGACAAAGGCAACGGCGAGACTCGCGCTCTATGCGTCCCCGCCGTCCGGGATCGGGTGGCGCAGGCCGCCGCGCTCCAGCACATCGAGCCGATCCTGGAGGCGCAGTTCGAGGACTGTAGCTTCGCCTTCCGAAAGGGGCGCTCGGTCCGCACCGCCGTTCATCGGATCAGGGAGTTATACGAGAAGGGCTACCGCTGGGTGGTGGACGCCGACATCGATGCCTTCTTCGATTCTATTGATCACGACCTGATGAGATTAAAGATTCAACATTACATATTGAACAAAGAGATTCAGGACTTGCTGCAACTCTGGATTAGGGCGGAAGTGTGGGATGGCAAGGCAGTCACCAGGCTCACGTGCGGGATTCCCCAGGGGTCGGTCGTCTCGCCGATCCTGGCCAACCTTTTCCTGGACGACTTGGACGAGGAGCTGCTTCGGCGCGGGATGCACCTCGTCCGCTATGCCGACGACTTCATCATTCTGAGCAAGGAACGGGCGCAGGCAGAGGCCGCCCTGGAGGTGACCGATAAGATTCTTGAGCAGCTCCGGCTCGACCTGGATGAAGAGAAGACCGCCATCGTGGACTTCGATCACGGCTTCACCTACCTCGGCGTCATCTTCGTTCGCAGCCTGATCATGGTTCCCTTCGAGAAGTCCGGCCGCAACGCAAGATCGTGTACGTGCCGCCGCCGATGGATCTGAGCGCTTGCCGAAGAAGAGATTGAAGATTCAAAATTCAAAATTGAAGATGCAAGAGGGAAGAGCGAGACGCGCATATGAAGGTCGAACGATTTGAAGACTCGGATGTCTGGAAGATGGCTAGGCGGTTGGCCAATATGATCTACAGCCTTACGCGGGCCAATACCTTCTCGAGGGATCGGGGGCTGGTCGATCAGATGCGGAGGGCGAGTGTCTCTATCCTCTCGAATATCGCGGAGGGTTTTGAGCGAGGGAGTAATGCCGAGCTTGCGCAATGTCTCTATTTCGCCAAGGGTTCCTCGGGGGAACTGAGAGCCCAACTGCATGTTGCGCTGGATCAAGGATTCATTGCCCAGGAGGAGTTCAATGCTGCCACCGAGCTTGCACTATCCGTCTCTCGACAGCTCGGAGGACTCATCAAATATCTGAAGCAGTCAAAACTCCCGAGAAAAAGCATGAAGGGTCACCCCTAACTTTTTGAATCTTCAATCCGAGACCTAGATTGAAAATTAAAAATGGAAGATTAAAGATGAGAAGCTGTCGCATCTTCAATCTTGAATCTTTCATCTGGAATTTTCTCTCTTGAATCCGGGATCTTCAATCTTGAATCTTTCATCTTGAATTGTTGATGGCTACGCTTTATGTAACCGAACAAGGCTCCATCCTGCGAAAGACGGGGGATCGGATCATCGTCGAGAAGGACGATCAGGTCCTGCTGGAGGTGCCCTGTCATAAGGTGGATACCGTCCTGATCTTCGGCGCCGTACAGGTGACGATTCAGGCGCTCTCAGAGCTGCTGGAGCACGAGATCGAGCTGGCGCTCTTTACGCGCCATGGACGGCTGAAGGGACAGCTCACCCCCATCAAAAGCAAGAACATCGTCCTGCGGGTGGCCCAGTTCGAGCGCGTCCGCGAGGGGACGTTTGCGCTACAGACGGCGCGCGAGCTGGTCCGGGCCAAGATCGGCAATGCTATCGCCGTCCTCCGGCGGTTCGCCTACAATCATCCCGAACGGAAAGCCGCGCTGGATGCGGAGGTAGCGCGGCTGCAGACGCATCTCACGTCGCTCGATAAGGCCCCCGATCTGGCGGCCTTGAACGGACTCGAAGGGATCGCGGGCCGTGCCTACTTTGCCGGATTTGCTCAGATGATCCTGGCGGACCTTCCGTTCCCAGGTCGCCGACGCCGTCCTGCCCCCGATCCCATCAATGCGCTCCTGTCGTTCGGCTACACGCTCATCGGGAACGAGCTGCATTCGCTGCTCGACGGGATGGGATTCGATCCGTACCTTGGGTTCCTGCACCAGATCGACTACGGACGGCCGTCGCTGGCGCTTGATCTTCTCGAGGAATTTCGGCATCCGCTGGTCGACCGTCTGACACTCACGCTCATCAATAAACGGATTCTCCAGGAGGCCGATTTCACCCTTGATGCGACTTCGGGCTCACTGTATCTGAAGCCCGATGCGATGAAGGTCTACTTCCGGCACTTCGAACGTTGGCTGCTGGAGGAGCGGGTGGACGCATCGGACGGTCAGAAGGTCGGCTTTCGCCGCGCCTTTCAACTGCAGGCCAACCGGCTGGCGGAGGCTATCCGGAATGGCGCAGTCTATCAGCCCTTTTGCTATGGCGACCGTGATTAAAGATTGAAAATGGAAGATTGAAAATGCGAAGGGTTTACTTCTTAAATCTTGAATCTTTAATTTTCGATCTTCAATGTGGGATCTTGAATCTTGAATCTTCAATTGTCGCTCGATGTTTTACCTCGTAACCTACGACATTCCGAATGATACGCGGCGGCTTCGCCTGTCGAAGGCCCTGAAGGACTACGGCGAGCGGGTCCAGTTCAGCGTCTTCGAGTGTCTTCTGGATGAGAAACTGTTCGCCGCGATGATGGAGCGGATCAAGAAAGAGATCGACGAGACCGAGGACCGCGTGCGGATCTATCAGGTCTGCGAGGCGTGCAAAAAGACTGTCACGATCCTGGGCGAAGGAATGTTGACGGAAGACCCGGAGGTGTATATTGTGTGATCGTGAAGTTCAAAATTGAAGATTGAAGATTAAAGATTTAAGATTGAAGAATAGGAGGAGCCGAGCCAATGCACCCAGCGAGGGGTGGTCACGTCTTTTCTCTTCAATCTCGAATCCCTTGGAGCGCGGGAGTGCAGCATGATTTTTCCGTCTTGAATTTTCAATCTTCAATCTTGAATCGCGGGGTTAGCGTACTTCAACGAAAGGCATCACAGAGAGGGGGGATGACGAAATTCACGTAACATACGAAAATCTCAAGGGGAGTCGCACGACTAGGAGTTGTGGCTGGAGGTCTCGCGTGTCGTCGTTGATGGGTTATAACGCGGATGATGAAATTCGAGACCGGAAGAGGTTGAATAATAAGGACTTAAACATGGCGGTGTTCGAAGAAGTGCCCTGACGAAGAAGGGATTGAAACGTAGCGTCGATGATGGCGTGACGTATCCTGTGACCGTCGGTTCGAAGAAGTGCCCTGACGAAGAAGGGATTGAAACTCATCAGGTCGGCTTCGAGTTGCTTAAAGGCCCACTTGAGTTCGAAGAAGTGCCCTGACGAAGAAGGGATTG
>CABIKM010000029.1 GCA_902196205.1 Candidatus Methylomirabilis lanthanidiphila
TGGGTCGCAAGAAGTCCTCAATCGCCGATCCCTCGCGCAGGAATTCCGGGTTGGAGGCGATATCGAATACTCCCTGCGGTCCGGTGCTGTTCTCTTCATGGATAATAGACTGGATTCTCCGCCCGGTCCCTACCGGGACCGTGCTCTTCGTCACGATCACTTTATAGCCGTTCAGGTTCCGCGCGACGGTTCGGGCAACGTCCTCAACGTAATGAAGATCTGCAGACCCGTCCTCCTTGGAGGGGGTTCCCACGGCGATAAAAATGACGAGCGACTCTCTCACTGCGCGCGCCGCGTCGGTTGTGAACTGAATGCGGCCCTGCTGGAGATTCCTGCGCAGCATCTCGCCCAACTGCGGCTCGTAAATCAGGGCCTCCCCTTTCGCCAACCGGGCGATGCGCTCCTCATCCGTATCTACGGCGGTCACATGCAAACCAAATTCCGCGAAGCATACCCCGGTGACGAGACCCACATACCCGGTTCCGATAATGGCGATATTCATTCAGATGACTCCTCAGCTCGTCGTGTGGCCCGTTACGCCTTGCCGTCGTCGGATCGTTTTTCCTCGCCTTTCTCTTTCTTTGGCGTCACATCGATAGCATCCTTGCCCGCCAATGAATCCTTGAAGCCTCGAATAGCCTTACCGAGGCCACTGCCGAGCTCAGGCAGTCGGCTGGCGCCAAAAATGAGCATCACGATAATGAGAATGATCACCAATTCCTGAATCCCCAGCCCGAACATACGCCTTCCTCCCTTGCGGCCTCCTACACGTAGAGGACCCGCTCATCATTCTGCCGACGAGTCAGCTTCGCGCTATCGAAATGCTCCAGAAAGGGAATCGCAAACTTCCGGCTCACCCCCAGCAGCTCCTTGAACTGCTGGACCGTAATGACGGCGTGGAACCTGAAGTGGTTGAGGAGCATCTCTTTCGCACGGCTGTAGTGGTCGCGGTGAAGATAGAGGTTGTCTTTGATTTTGATGACTGTCCCTTCGTCGACAAGGCAACGAAAGATCGTCATCCCGGTCTTGCGGGCTGATCCGGCTTGGGTCAGCGCCGCCTCCAGATCCGGCGGCTGAAGACCTGCCTGCTGGTAGATCGCAGCTAATCGATCTTTGACGGCCTGTTCCGGGGCTGAGAGGGTGGGACGATGCAGGAAATGTCGCACCTTCTCCCGGTCGATGACGATTTGCTGCGTCTCCACGAGACTCTGTAACAGGTGAGCAAACAGGACCGGCCCAACCTGATGCAGTTTAGATCGCAGCTCTTCCTTCGGCAGCCCGTCCTTGAGGGGTTCTTGTCTGTGGAAATCCTCCAGACGAGCAACGATCTCCGTCGCCAGACGATCATAGTTCAGCCGATGAACGTATCCGAGCGCACCGTTGGCACCCAACGCCAGAGCCATCCCGCTCTCGACGAGGCGCCTGAGCTCCCGCTGCAGTGTAGTATCATCCAGGCTGGCTGACACCCTGAGCGCGTCCAGCGCGATCGGCGTCGGTCCGGCCTGCGCCAGCAGGCGCTCAACCTGCTGACCCGCTGTACCGGTCTGCAAGACCTTGAGGTGTTCGAGCAACGGCCCCTTGGCCCGGCGCCGCATCGGCGGGTTCGGGTCGAGGATGCTCCCGCCCCCGATCGTCTGGGCAGGCGAGTAGCTTCGGATCACATACCGGTCGCCGGCCAGGGCGGCCGCCGGACCCTCAAGTCGCACGTGAGCGAACGTCTCGTCGCCGGGGTTCAGATCCTCACCGTCGAGCAGGACGACTCGAGCCAGGATCTCGCTTGTTCCCAAGTGGAACCGGACCCTCGCCCGGTTCCGCAGGGCGCGCGGAGCATCCTTCAGGAGGGCTAACGATACATCGAAGGTCATGGAAGGTTCCAGAGCGTCCGGAACGCTCAGAAGATCGCCTCGATTGAGTTGATCCACCTCAAGACCGGGTAGGTTGACGGCGATCCGCTGCCCGGCCCAGGCCTGTTCTACCGTCCGACCGTGGACCTGAAGCCGCCGAACCCGTGAACGCAACTCTAGAGGGAGAACGACCACCTCGTCCCCGGCTCGCAACGTCCCGGACCACAGGGTGCCGGTCACTACCGTGCCGAATCCTTTGATGGTAAAGACCCGATCAATCGGGAGACGAACAATTCCGTCATGACGCTTCGGCCCGATCGTCTCGGCCGCCTCACGGAGGACCGATCTCAACTGCGGAAGCCCTTGCCCGGTAACAGCAGATACCGGAACGACCGGCGCGCCCTCAAGAAAGGTCCCTGCCAGAAACCCTTTCAGGTCGGCCCGTATCATCTCCAGCCAGTCGGGCTCGACGAGGTCGACCTTCGTCAGCACCACCACGCCCCGCTTGATCTGCAGCAACTCGCAGATATGGAGGTGCTCCCGCGTCTGCGGCATCACCCCCTCGTCCGCGCCGATGACCAGCACAACCAGATCGATCCCACCGACGCCCGCGAGCATGGTCTTCACGAACCGTTCATGCCCCGGAACGTCTATAATCCCGAGCTGGAGGTCGTCGGAGAGAGTCAGGTCGGCAAAACCCAGCTCGATGGAGATCCCCCGCTCCTTCTCCTCCTTCAACCGGTCGGTATCGATGCCGGTCAGGGCTTTGACGAGCGCGGTCTTCCCATGATCGATATGGCCGGCTGTCCCGATGATAATATGCTTTATTGCCGTCACAGCGCCATGGTAGCACATGCGTCCAAGCCGCAACAAGGTTGAAGCCCCTACACCGGTTTTCCCTTGACATACGCCTGCTTCAGTCCTAACTTACTAAGTAAGATTGGCTCGTTAGGATCAGGAGGTAATGCGGTGCGGACAACCAAAACATGGACCATTTCACTACCCCCCAAGCTTGTCAGAGAGGCTGAGCGGGGAGCGAAGGAAGAAAACCGAACCAAGAGCGAGCTGGTCCGGGAGGCCTTGCGTTTCTACCTTGAAGAACAACGGTGGCGGAAGCTCCAGCGGAAGACTGCCCTGCACGCTCAGGCGCTCGGGATTCGGACGGAGGAGGATGTGGATCGACTCGTCCATGCGGTGCGTAAGTAACTCCCCCCATTGTTATGCGCATCGTCCTGGACACCAACGTGTTCATCTCGGCCCTCGCGTTTCCAGGGAGCAAGCCGGATCAAATCCTGTCCCGCATCCGCCGAGGGGAGTTCGACCTGTTCATCTCTCCGTTTATCCTGTCCGAGCTCGACCGTGTTCTGCGGGAGAAGTTCCGCTTCAGTAAAAAGGACACCGACGCGCGGGTCAGGGCCATCCGCACCATTGCCCATCTTGTTCACCCCACAGAGCAAATCCACGTGATCACCGACAAAGATGATGACAACCGCATCCTCGAATGCGCCCTCGCCGCTCAAGCCGAGTTCCTCATCACTGGAGACCACGCACATCTGCTTCCTCTGCGATCATACCGTCAGACCAAGATTGTCACCCCGGCTCAATTCCTTGAGCATGAGGTTCCCTAGTGTAGTGTCCCCTAAATCCCTTTACAGTGATTGTCATTCCGGGCTTGACCCCGGATCGGGTCCGGGGCAGTCTCCGGAATCCAGTCGTTCTGCGCTGGATTGCCGCTCCCCGCTTCAAGCCTGCGGGGACAAGCTTCGCGGGAATACTGCATGTGCCGGCAGCGCGCTGGTGAGCATGAAAGCCTGCCGCGAGGACTCTCGCGCCGCAAGTCGTCATTGCGAGCGACCAGAGGGAGCGCGGCAATCTCACTGTAGGTCCACTGAGTTGGGTAGGCACAAGGCCTGCCCCTACACACTCCCCTCGCTGCGCTCGCACTGACACATCCCAATCTCGATCCTTGATTCTTGGGCTCCTGTTACGCCCCATTACGCCGAGAGCGTGCAGATTTGTGGTTGGAATCTACACATTTGGCGGTCGAGATAAAGCTTGACTTTCTAATTGATCAGGTGACATGCTGTGGCCTACGTAGGTAAATACGATGAGTTCGCCGTGATCACCGGATTTTCACTATCTTTTACAGTAGTAGTCGGCGCAGCATTCAATATCAACGCCGTCTCGGGTGGATTTCGGCCTGAGATGGCGTTGGTATTTTTGGGGCTAATGGAGAGAAGGCAGGAGTATTGAGGGGGAAGATCAGTTCCAACCGCTGATCATTCAGCGGTGCGCGGCGCGGTCGCCGTGCGGTGTGGGGTGGTCGGGTATACGTGCGGACAGCGCTACATGGTGGCGTTGGCGGCCGGCCGGCATAATCCCGCGATCCGGACCTTTCATACGAGGTTGCGTGCCGGGGGTAAAGCGCCCGCCATGGCTCTGGTCGCCTGCATGCGTAAGCTCCTGATCATCCTCAACGGCGCTTTGCCCCGTTAAATCATCTAGGATCTCCATCCGGGAGAGCGCTTCCCTACCCGTAATTCCTCTGATTCACACATGGATATCCTAGAAGCTCATGAGAGGGGGAAAGCGTAGCGTCAGGCTAGTCTCTGAGCATCACGCTTGACGTTAATCACGTACGGCGTTACCCTATACACGTGATCAAGACGTTCAAGTGCCCAGACACGGAAGCGCTTGCGAAGGGCCGGCGGGTCACGCGGTTCGTGAGCATCGAGTCGGTCGCGCGACGCAAGCTTCGCCAATTGCAGATCGCGGGCCGGCTGGAAGACCTGCGGGTGCCGCCGGGAAATCGGCTTGAAGCGCTCAAGGGGAACCGCGTCGGCCAGTACAGCATCCGAGTGAACGATCAGTTCCGTGTGTGCTTTCGGTGGACGGCGGCAGGCGCCGAGGACGTCGAAATTGTGGACTATCATTGAGGGAGGACAACTATGCGTAAGCTTAAGCCTGTAACACCCGGCGAGTTACTACGCGAAGAGTTTCTGGTCCCGATGGGTATTACGCAATATCGTCTCGCCAAGGCCATTGGCGTGCCCGCCCAGCGAATAAGTGAGATCGTAGCAGGTAAGCGCGCCGTTACGGCGGACACCGACCTGCGTCTCTCCCGGTTCTTCGGTCTGTCCAACGGCTATTGGCTGCGGGCACAAGCAGCCTATGATACGGAGATGGCGGAAGCAGCGTTGGCTAAGTCGCTGGCAAGGATCAAGCCGTGGGCGGAGGCGGGGCATCACGCGAGAACCTCGGCCCAATAAGCCACTCAAGCTGACCGCACATAAGCCGGTCGTGTTTGTCGACAAGCATTTCGCGGCGGCTTCGCGCTTCACGACAGCTATGACGTGTTCCGGCTGATCCCAATGTAATGTCGAACCTGCGACAGACCCTGAGGCCTATCACGCCTTCTTCGCGGCGCTGGAAAAGGCGATGTTCTGACGGCCCATCAGGTGGAATCACGAACGGGAGGGACAGATGGCTACGACTGAGGGGATGACGCGCAGCAGAAAGCTCTGGCGAATGCCATGGCTGGAATTCGCCGTCGCCGCGACTACGGCCATCGCGCTCACCGTAGGGCTCGCCCAGTCACCTGCTGGGGCCGCCACCATCGCCGAATTTCCCATTCCCACGGTCGAGAGTCACCCGTTGGGCATCACACTCGGCCCGGACGGTGCCCTTTGGTTCACAGAGGTCGATGGGCCTAAGATCGGGCGGATTACGACGGCCGGGACTATCACCGAATTTCCCCTCCCGACGGGGAGCTATGAGCCGGGACACATCACGGCTGGACCCGACGGCGCCCTCTGGTTCACCGAAGTGTTCAGCAACAAAATCGGGCGGATTACGACGGCCGGGACTATCACCGAATTTCCCGTCCCCACGCCGGGCACCCCGAATGACATCACCCTCGGCCCGGACGGCGCCCTCTGGTTCACTGACGGCCTTGGCAACCAAATCAGGCGGATCACCGGGAGCGGGACCATCACTGGGTTCCTTCTCCCCATTCCTAACAGTCGCCCGAGCCGCATCACGCTCGGCCCGGACGGCGCCCTCTGGTTCACTGAGCCAAGTGCTGACAAGATCGGACGGATCACGACCGCCGGAGTCATCACCGAGTTTGCCATCCCTAAATCTGATCCCCGCCTTCACATCATCCCGTATGATATCGCTGCGGGCCCGGACGGTGCCCTCTGGTTCACTGAGGCGGGTACTCACAAGATCGGACGGATCACCCCTGACATCGGCCCCATCCCCATCAACCTCACCGCCCGTCAACTCCTCAACGTGGCCACCTTTGTGGGGCCGACCACGCCGCCGACCCCGCAGCAACAGCAGCAGACCTTCCGCACGACCGATCCGATCCTCGCCGGCGCCTCCTACTATGACCCGGCGGAGGCCTGTGTCGGGGTCCCACCCGCGGGAGTCAAGCTCTTCGTCTTCACGCTGGAGGGCCAACTGGTGTTGGGACGCAACCGGGATACCGGGGGCGTCAGCAGCACGCAGATCGGCACATCGAATTACCAGGCGCTCCTCGCCACGCTGGAGCCCGGGGCGCTACCCCCCGGCGCGTATAACCTAATCTTCTGGGTCAAGGACTGCACGGACACGTACACCTTGGTGTCGGAGTTCTCCGCGCTTGGGGTGCTCGGCCCCTAGGTGCCTTCGTTGATCGCAGGCGTGGCACGCGTAATCCGTAGCGGAATGGGTGTGACTTGCGGCGCATCCCGGATGGAGGTCCAGCCGCAGGCGATCACCGTGCAGATCGGTGATCATGCCAAACACTTTTGCCACTACCGGAACACTACAACATACATTCCTTTTCTTTTTGACATAATTTATTTAGCCAAGTTATGATGCCGCTACAATCATTGCGGTGAAACTGATTTAGGCAGTCGAGGCGGCATGCTATCCAGGCAATCGTTACCTCGCCCCATGAGGAAACCGGCCGGCAAGAGGGTCCGCGTAGCGGTTTGTGTGGTTCTCTTGATGGGGCATATCTTCCTGGCAGCCTGCGCGGCGGGAAAAGGTCCCCCGCCCAATGTGTCGTCGCGATTGCTCTCGCTCATGCGGGTGGTGGAGGGCACTTCCCCCCGGATGAATACGGGACTTCAGGAGATTAGGCCACTTCATGGAGCTCGCCTGGATGAAGCCGGCCGACTGGAAGTCATGATCGACATGACGGAGGTTACCGGGGACACCTTGAAGGCGCTACAAGCTCGTGGTTGCGCCATTGAGATCTACGATCCGGCTCAGCACCTTGTGCAGGCTTGGGTCCCTATGGAGAGACTCCGAGAGGTGGCGAGCCTCCCGTTCGTCAAATTCCTCGACTTACCCAATTACGGCATCACGAATCGACCGGAACATTGAGGAGTCTTCAGATGACAAAGCGATGTGCGGTATTCATTGCGGCGGCAGCGTTATTGCTGGCGAGCGGCGAGAGTGCGAGGAGCCATGCCCAGCCGCCTGACTGGCACTTTTCCAGGGGCGCCAGCCTGTCAACTTCGAACGCTGAGACATGGTCCGAGTCCAAAGGCCACCAGAAAATCGCCTCAAGGCTGGCACAGGCGTCGGGCGCGGTATTACTGTCGACACAGTCTGGCCTCGCACCTGCTCCCTCGCCTGAAAGCCTGTCGGGCTTCGCTCGATTCGATCAGCAGGGAAAGATCCAGGTCTACATCACCATGGATCACGTGAATGACAGCGCACTCAACGCCCTTCGGGCTACGGGGGTGGAGATCGACATTTATGATCCCTCCCAGCGACTGGTCCAAGGCTGGATTGCGCCGGCTCAAGTACAAGCCGTTGCGGATCTCCCGAGTGTGATCCTTGTTGATCTGCCGAACTACGGCATGACCAACGCCGGATCCGTGACCACGCAAGGCGATGCGGTCATTCGCGCTAACCAGGCGAGAGCTCTGCCTGGGGTCACAGGGAGCGGAGTGCAAGTGGGCGTGCTCTCCGATGGGATCAGCAGCCTCACTGCCAGCGTCGCTTCCGGTGATTTACCGGCCTCCGGGGTTACCATGCCGGCTGCACCGCTCACTGGGGGCGGCATCTCACTCGACAGCCCGCTGCCCGGAGGCGCAACGTTTACGGTGACCCCTGTAGGCCGATCAGATCTTACGTCTGGCACGGAGGGCACGGCGATGCTTGAGATCATCCATGACATCGCCCCCGGTGCGCAACTTTTCTTCGCTCCTGGCGGTACAGGCACAACGCTCGCCAACCAGAGGGCAATCCGGTGGCTAAAGTCTCAGGGTGTCAGAGTGATAGCCGACGACAGTGTGTTCCTCAATGCGGGACCCTACGACGGAACAAGCGCGATCTCCCAAGAGCTATCGAATGCTGTGGCAAGCGGCGTCTCCTACTTTGTCGCTGTCGGCAATTATGCCCAACAGTACTACCGGGGTCTCTTCACCGATACCGATGGGGACACCTTCCATGAGTTCGACGTAAGCCTTGGACTTCCCAGAATCGACAACGCAGGGGAGACATTGAACGTGACCGTCCAACCCGGTGCGACGGTGATAATCATTTTGCAGTGGAATGATCCCTTCGGCGGCTCCACAAACAACTACGATCTCTGCGTCCACGATCCGGCCGACATCCCTGCTGCGCCACCAGTCCTCTCTTGCTCTGCAACCCCTCAGACCGGTACTCAAAACCCTACCGAGTTTCTTGCCATCACAAGGGGGGGGCTCACGCCCGGTACTCTTGGGGTGCGCATTCATCGAGTAGGCGGGGCTGCTCCACGGGTGTTTGATCTGTTCATCATCGGCGGTGTGATGAACGAGTTTGTGGTCCCAGGGGGGAGCGTCCCGAATAAATCGGATGCCAGGGGCGGCGTCATCTCCGTCGGGGCGGTCGACTGGCAAACACCGAATGCGATTGAATTTTTTAGCTCCCGAGGGCCTACAAGTGACGGCAGAGTAAAACCCGAACTCGTCGCTCCGGACGGGGTTTCGACGAGCGTTGCCGGATTTACTCCCTTCTTTGGAACCTCTGCCGCCACTCCTCACGCGGCCGGCGCTGCGGCGCTCGTGCTGAGCGCGAACCCGACATTGACGCCTGCCCAATTGTCAGCCAGACTGACTCAAACGGCTGTGCCCTTGGGTTCCCCCATCCCCAACAATACCTTCGGCTTCGGACGTATCGACGCCCTTCAGGCGCTCTCCGTTTCCGACCCCACCGGACCGGCGATTGCCCGCCAGCTTCTCAACCCCGCCACCTTTGTGGGGCCGACGGTACCGCCGACCCCGCAGCAACGGCAGACGACCTTCCGCACAATCGACCCTATCCTCGCGGGGGCCACCTATTATGACCCGACGGAGGCCTGCGCCGGCGTCTCGCCGGCCGCGGTCAAGCTGTTCGTCTTCACCCTGGAGGGGCAACTGGTTCTGGGGCGCAATCGCGATACGACCGGGGGCGTGACCAGCACGCAGATCGGCACATCGAAGTACCAGGCCCTCCTCGCTACGTTGGAGCCCGGGGCGCTTCCCCCGGGCGCCTACAACGCCGTCTTCTGGGTCAAGGACTGCACGGACACGTACACCTTGGTGTCGGAGTTCTCCGCGCTTGGGGTGCTTGCCCCCTGAGACCGGCGAGGCCGCGAGGCCCGGGATGATCCAGGCGTTCGACATCAGCGAACCGATATCAGGGCGACGTGAGTCAGAAGGACAACGATGGGGGAGGACAGCATTACGGCCTAGTCAGAGATTATGCTGACTCGAAGGGGAGTTTAACCCCAGCCCTCTATCAACGCCCACAGGCGTCCGTAGCGTCGATTGCGTCATCGCATCTATGTTGTTCGGTCCCAGCCCTCTATAAACGCCCGCAGGCGGGTCCGTGACCCAGATGAGGGGTGGCTCAACGTGAGCGCCCTTGGGCGGCCCCGCCCCCTGAACACTAATCGGCAATGGGAAATGCTTTACGGGACGCGGACCTCGACAGGCTCTGAGGCGACGCTTTCGTTGTGCCTGGAAGAGGCGTCAACAGCCGTCACCGTGTAGAGGTACCGACTGCGTGAACGGACCGATCGGTCGGTGAAGGTAGGCGATTTGATCGGAGCTTCTGTCAGTCGGTGGGGGGAACGTTCCGCAGCGTCGCTTCGATAGACGAGATAGCCCAGCAGGTCCGATTCGCGGTTCAGCTCCCAGCTCAGCGAGACAACGAGGCCAGGCCCGACAACCGCCCGCACACGTTGTGGAGGGGCCGGAGGCGTCAGATCGACCGGGGCGACGCTTACCTCGCTCGACGGCAACCCCTCCTGCCAGGGCGGCTCCTGACTCTCCACCGCCGCCACGCGGTAGTAGTATGTCTGATCGTTGACCAGATCCGTATCGTGGAACTGCGTATGCCGGACGGGCTCCCGGTTGATCGAAGACGCGCCGTATTGGCCAGGGCTGGTACCCCGATAGATATTATACCTTGGAACCACTCCCAACGCGCTTCCATCGGCTCGCCGTACTGGCGCATCCCATGAGAGGCGGACCGTGCGTTCGCCGCCCTCCGCCCGCAGGCCGGAGGGCGCCTCGATCTCGACTGTAACCAAGGCGATCGCTTCCGGTGACGACGGCCCGATGATCCCGCGCCGGCTCACAGCCTCGATGGTATAGGTATACCTCGCGCCTACGACCACATCCTTATCGGTGAAGGCATAACGATTGCCTGACACGATGGCGTTCTCCGGCTTCTCAGCCTTTACGGTGGTAATGACCGAATAGGCGGAGACCTGAGGGGCTGTTTGCTGTCTGGAGATTTGGAACGTGGCCAGGTATTTCAACGCCGTGCCATCAACATTGGTCGTTGGCCTGGTCCATGCGAGGATCACCGTACGGCTCCGCACAAGCGCCGTCAGATCGGTCGGTGGCGATGGCTCCGCCAGGATCGGCACCACAGGCGGTCCACTCTTGCCGCAACCGGAGAGGACAAATAAGCCAAGAGACGCTGCAATGATGATCTGTCGAATCCGCATCTTATCGACTCCGAAGTCTGGTCTTGGCGGCTTTGATGGCCTTTTTTACCGCGCTCGTTGCGGTCCCGCCGGTGGCTGTTCGTCGCTCGATACAGGCATCGAGCGCAATATAGTCAAAGACGTCCTTCTCGAACAAAGGGGAAGCGGTCTGCAACTCTTTCAGCGAGAGCTCCTCGAGCCGACACCGCCTGGCAAGCGCACCTCGGACGAGCAGGCCCACGACCTCATGGGCCTGTCGGAACGGCATCCCCTTACACACCAGATAGTCGGCTAGATCGGTAGCGTTTAAAAATCCGTCCTCTGTCGCCCGCCGCATCCGATCCGCACAGAATGTGAGACTGCCCACCAGGGACGCCATGACGAGGAGGGTCGCCTTGACAGACTCTACACTGTCAAAGAGGGGTTCCTTGTCCTCCTGCAGATCGCGGTTGTAGCTGAGCGGCAGCCCCTTGATGATGGTCAACAGCGCCACCATGGCGCCGAAGACGCGGCCGGTCTTCCCTCGCGCCAGCTCCGCCACGTCCGGGTTCTTTTTCTGCGGCATCATACTGGAACCGGTCGCAAAGGCATCCGACAACTCGATAAACCCGAACTCCGCCGAGGCCCATAGGACAATCTCTTCTGCCATGCGGGATAGGTGCGTCATCAGGAGCGTGCAGGCGAACAGCGGCTCGACGACAAAGTCGCGGTCCGACACCGCATCCAGCGAGTTGGCCGACAGTTCCGGAAATCCAAGCGCCCTGGCGACGAAGCGGCGATCGATCGGCAGGCCGACCCCAGCCAGTGCGCCTGAGCCAAGCGGCAGGACGTCAACCCTGCGAAGCGCATCCAGCAGTCGCTCGCGATCCCGTTCCAGCATCTCGACATAAGCCATCAGATGGTGCGCCAGGAGAATCGGCTGAGCCCGTTGCATGTGGGTGTAGCCGGGCATGATCAGATCAAGGTGGGCTTCTGCCTGCGCAATGAGAGCCCGCTCAAGCCCAGCGATCAGATGGCGAAGCTCTCCGATCTCATCCCGCAGATAGAGGCGCAGATCGAGGGCCACCTGGTCATTCCGGCTCCGACCGGTGTGGAGCTTTGCACCGGCGTCTCCCACCTTCTCGATCAGTCGGGCCTCGATTGCCATGTGGATGTCTTCTAACGAGGGGTCAAACCGAAACTCGCCTCGCTCGATCTCGCCGCCGATCTCCTCAAGCCCTGCCACGATCTTGTCGGCCTCGGCCCTGGTCAACAGGCCGCACTTTGCCAGCATCCGCGCGTGCGCGATACTGCCGGCGATATCGTGTTTGGAGAGGCGCCGGTCAACGTGGATCGACGCGGTATACGCTTCCACTCGCGGATCGGTCGCCTGCTGAAACCGTCCGCCCCATGGCTTTCGAGTTCTCGATCCCACTTTCATCGTTCCGACCGCTTCCTTTTCGCACTACGTGCGTCAAATCCCCCCAACCCCCCTTTGGTAAAGGGGGGCGAGAGGGGATTTTTAGGAGTGGGGGGATTTCGAACTTCGAACTTCGCACCTCGCACCTTGTGTTGTGTCCTCAAGGCGCGAATACGAAGCCGCAACGCGTTCAATCGGATGAACCCCTCGGCGTCGGCTTGGCGGTACACCTGGTCCGCCTCAAATGTCGCGAAGGCCGGATCGTACAGCGAGACCGACGACTTGCGGCCCACGACCTCGCAGTTGCCTTTGTAGAGTTTCACCCGCGCCGTGCCGGTCACCCCCTCCTGAGACGCCTCGATCGTCCGCATCAGCATCTCCATCTCCGGAGAGAACCAGTAGCCGTAGTACACGAGCTCTGAGAAGCGGGGAATGAGGGAGTCGCGCAGGTGCATCACCTCGCGATCCATCGTGAGCGATTCCACAGCGCGGTGGGCGGCCTGCAGGATGGTTCCGCCCGGTGTCTCATAGACCCCCCGCGACTTCATCCCGACGTAGCGATTTTCGACGATATCGACCCGACCGATCCCGTGTTCGCCGCCGATCTTATTGACGCGCTGAAGCAGCTTGGCGGGCGAGAGGCGCTTGCCGTCCAACGCCACCGGCCGACCATCCTGGAACTCTACCTCGACATAGGCCGCGCGGTCCGGCGCCTGCTCCGGCGAGACGCTCAGGACAAACATCTCGTCCGGCGGCTCCTGCCACGGGTCCTCCAGGATGCCGCCCTCAAAGCTGATGTGAAACAGGTTCCGATCGGTGCTGTACGGCCGCGCCTTTGTGGTCGGCACCGGGATGTCATGGCGCCTCGCGTAGGCAATCAGATCGGACCGCGAACCCAGGTCCCATTCACGCCATGGCGCGATAACCCGGATGCGCGGGTCGATAGCATAATAGGCAAGCTCAAAACGGACCTGATCGTTCCCTTTCCCGGTGGCGCCATGCGCCACCGCGTCCGCGCCCTCCTTGCGCGCCACCGCCATCTGGTGTTTCGCGATCAGCGGCCTCGCCATCGAGGTGCCCAGCAGGTAGCGCCCCTCATAGACGGCGTTTGCCTGAAGACACGGAAAGACGAAATCACGGACAAACTCTTCCCTCAGGTCTTTGATGTAGACCTTGCTGGCGCCCGTCTTGAGCGCTTTCTCCCGGACCGGCTCCAACTCCTCGCCCTGTCCCAGGTCGGCGCAGAATGCGATCACCTCCGCCCGGTAAGTCTCGATAAGCCAACGCAGGATCACCGACGTATCCAGTCCGCCCGAATACGCCAGGACGATCTTCTTCACCTTTTGCATGCTCCCTTCCTCAATCCGCTGTTCACACGAGGAGGCATTATACCGCAGCAGCCTACAGCCCTCACCGATCAGGTCCCGAAAATATTTCCGCCATCCATGACAAAAACAGCATTTTATTATATCATCCCATATATTGCAGCTAAAAAAGGGCTCTCCCGAATTTCGTGTAGGTAGAAAGATCTGGTCGAGGGAATTGGGAGTGAAGGAGTATCTTGTGGAACCCAGGCAGAACATCATCAACTATTTAGAGGATTTTTTTAGAAACAACGCGGGGCGCTATGGGATCGACATGGCCTTCTTGTACGGCTCGTGGGCCAGAGGATGCCCAAGATGCGATTCTGATATCGATATTGCCGTAGTTTTTTCACAGCAGCATTCTCGTGCAGAAGAGATGTTCGAGCATATCACCGACATCTCTTTACGACTATCCGGGGAGCTTAGTGTAGAGGTCAATGCCATCGCCATCGATCCGACATTTGGCAAGCCAATGCTGTGTTATAACGCAATCGTCTCAGGTATACCTGTATTTATGAGGGATTTTAGTCAATACGTTGATCTGAAAAACAAAGCCGTTTCTCAGATGGAGGATTTCAGTCTCTTTGGCCGCGATTGGCAGCGTACCATTGCGAAGCGCAATCTGGAGGCGTTACCAAGAAAGCCTGCCTAAACTGGCTAGTGAAGGTAAGCCGAAATACCCGCGGAGTTCCCGCCCTGTAAGATCTACAAAAGCCCTACCGTCGCTCACCGATTAGATCCCAGAGATACTTTCGGTGCTGCTCTCCAAGATCCGGCGGCCCCCCGGCCAGACTGCCGACCAAATCACGGACCCTCTCGTATGGCAGGCTGTCGACCCGAGCGACCTCACCGCTCAGAAAGGCTTCAAGGGCCTCCCGAACAAGATCCGACCGCCGGATCCGACGTTTGCGGGCCTCTCGGTTCAGTTGCTTGAGCAACGGCTCCTGCAGCCGAACTGAAATCCGCGCTCCCATGGGACGTTCTCCTTATTCAACCACACAGACTGAATGTATCCCAATCATATCCCATCTGCATCCCATCATCAATAATCCTTGCCATACGAGCCATTAGCCTCGCACTCTAGTGTAGTGTATCTTACGCCTCTTTACATTCATTCTGGAGCCGTCATTCCCGCGAAAGCGGGAATCCAGTGCAGAAAGACTGGATTCCGGGTCAAGCCCGGAATGACAATCACTGTAAAGGGACTTATGGGACACTACAGCCTTCTCTCGCTCTCTCTGTTCACGATCCTTGATATAGTCTCGAAGTGGCCTGGAAGGCTTATCCCGCTCCTCCTCAATGACAGGGCGGTCCGAGATATCCTCAAGAAGTCGCCGAAACTTTCGGTCGCGTGCGATCCGACCGAGGATGACCACTTGCTCCTGCCTGGAGAGCGCGTTGAACGCTGTCAAGAAAACCTCTGCCGTAGCCTGCTGGACGGTCATATGTCAGCTCCTTCCAACGTACATTTAACGCCGATACTGCGTTGGAACCGGGGTTGGTCAGTGAGATCACTTTAACGCCTTCTCCGCTTTCTACGGATCGATTGGGAAGTTGTCTGAATGGGCCTTCGGTCCAGGAGGTCAAGCGCTGCACGGGCCTCTCGAACGTTCATGGCGAGTATCTTTTCAAACAGCTTTAATCCGGGTTCGCGGTATGCAACTTGACGGTGCAATGTCAAGGCTATATCCGTCAGTGTACTAGCCGAGCAAGTCGTCACTCGAATTGACCCGCTCGCCCCCTGTTCCTCGGCACTTAATATGGCTTCGCAGACCCTAGCTACTAGGTTCGCTTCGGTACCGGTGAGAGGCGCTATCGTCTCTACCAGGCTCTCGGCCGCCTTAAGCAAAACCGGCGTACAAGTGGCTACACGTTCGATAAGGCTGCGCATGGCTTGATTCAAACGGAAGCCGTCGCGGTTCACGACAAAGACTTGGGCGACGGCACCTTGAACTGAGTCGTCTGTATGAGCAGCAAGAGCGCAGAGAATCTCAGCCGCCATCGTCTGACAGGCGCTCCAGTGCCATAGATGACTAGCGGCGTAGGCCAGCCCCCGAAGGATAGTGGGATCGGTCGCGCTGTTCAGCAGGACCCGGACCTTTTCCTGTGACGAGGAATCGTGATGATGACAATGATAAAGCATCAGTAGTTCGCCATACGCCTGCAGACAAAACGGAGATCCATCGCGAAGTAACTCGTCTAGCCAACTGTAAACGCGGTCCTTCGGCTGGAATCGACCCATCACTCGGGCAATTGCGTAAAGGGAGAAGCTGTACCGCAGTACTGTGGGACAGCTCCGGATCACAGCGTCGTAAAGCTCGGTCGCCCGGGTGACATCCCCGTTGAACAGCATGGGCATGTTGCAAAGGGTGAGAACCCATATCGCAGGGTGGTGCTCTCGATTCAATCGTGACTTGATGACACGAGCCCAGTTGTCAAGATCAGCAGGTTCCCTCGTCAGATAACCGGCAGCGATCGCGCGTAAGATAGAACCTCTGCCGTGTGGCAGGCTAAAGGTGCCCCCAAGCCCAAAAAGAATCGGATGCCCGCGATCCGCTTCAGTTCTCATTTCTTCGCTTTCCTCGGAGGGGGCAGCCGGCTCTGGATTTTCGCTAAGCCACACTTCCAGGCGGTGGAGCATCGCCGTGGGGAGACCCTTGGCCTTCCGAGCCAACTTTTCGAGGGCGGACGCCGCGTCATCTTGGAATCCCAGCGAAACGAAGCCTCGTTGCTCTAACTCCTCAATCAACTCTATTAACTCGCCGGTCGGAAAGGTGCTTTCGGCTAGACCTTCCAGCGCCGCACCCGCATAGGTTTCATGTCGTCCCAGTTGCAGCCGCAAGATAAGACTGGCTACTCGTTCCGGTGAGCCTTTAGCCAGCTCTTTAAAAACGCGCGAGAGTTCCACCGCGCCACCAGCGCGCGACATATCCCCTGACCAGCGTCGCCTCGGATGCTCCCATTTCGTTGCGTCCGGAAGCTCGTCAAACAGCCGCAAGAGGTCTTCATTTGAGGCCCGATGCATCTCTTCCACGGTCAAACGGGGACCCACCAAACCCCCGGAAATCCGCCTGCCCCTTTCGTGCGTATTAGGAAGAGCGCGCTCCTCCTCTTCTCTGAAGCGCCGCATTTTGGGGCTCAGACAGCTCTCAGGAAAGGCGCGCAACAGCCGAAGACGGTGCTGTCTGGTCCACTTTAAACGCTGGAAACGATCTTTGGCGGACCATTGCTCCGGCACCTGGCTATCCCGATCAAAGCCAAGTACAGTCTCTTCCAATCGCACCCGTTTCTCCGTCGAAAGCACGGGAGCTAACGCAGTGATCAGACGCTTGCTCTCTCGATGCTCATCCTCGAAATCGCCGATTTCCAATCGTCGGTGGTCATCAAGCAGGTATTCCAGAGCCCGGTCTGGCTCCTGGGTGGCGGTGAGTTCAAGGCCACGGGCGAGGAGACGATGAACAATCAGCAAATCCGAACTGGCATTCCTTTCAACAAATTGTGGCAATCCTTGGGGACCTGACCTCGCTAAACCTGAGATGGCGGACAGCAGTGAGCGTACGATCGTGGGAGGCGCTAGCTCTCCATCGAAGCTCCAGTAAGTGGCCGGGTCACCGCGGTAGCCAAAAACGAACGCATGCTCGCTATATGCAATCCTCCCCACGACGTCGACAAACCAGGGCCAGATCGATTCAAGGAAGGCAGCAGGGGCTGCCTCGGCTAAATCTTCCATGCTGTGCCAGTCATGATCTTCCTCGATCAGCCTCTCAAGCGCCGCGTGTGGGCGATCCGGCAACTCATGCATGACCCTGTCTTGGTCACTTGCTTCTGGGGGTAGCGACGGGGTGGCTTGCGGAACCTTTTCAAGGGCCTGCTCCAGCCGCCGATTAAGGTCGGCGCGCAATATAGACGGCGCCAGCTCTGGAGACGATGCCGCGATTTGTTCCGCCAGCATAGATGTGCGCCACCACTCGGATCGGCGCACCAGTCTTACCGCGATAGTCACTGCACTTGAACTCCACTTTTGCAGATCAAGGAGGACCTCCAAGCTCAGGACGTCATAGGCTGGATCCGCCAGCCAGCGGTCGTCCAGCAAACTGAGGACAGTCTCCTCATCCCATCGACCGGCGGCGTTGAGGAGCGGCACGCAGTGCGCGGCCTGCTCTGGTGGCCTCCGCATCCACTGCTCCAGTGCGTGATGATGCTGAAGGCGTGTGAACCAGCCTGGACTTCCAGCCACGGCCGCAAGAACACGCGGACCGTCTCCCTCGGTTTCAAGAAGCGGTAACACCAGTGCCGCCTCCACATCGTCAGGATCTCGCTGGCTTCCGAGGAATTCGATCAGTAAGGTGTGAATATGGGGCCGGGGTCTGGACATCATCAGCGTTTGCAATTCTCGGTGATATTGGGCGCGAGCCGTACTACGCAAATAGTTAAGTCCATTAAGCAGTGCCGGGCGTACAAAAAGACCGTCCTGCCTTTGAAGTACATGTTCCGCAAGGGAAACAGAGCCACGCGCGAATGCTCGGGCCAACGTATAATCATAGTAGCTTTGATGCCGGAATCCGATGGTCTGTCCATGGGGCTCTCGCACAAGGATCTCAGCTTGCTCCAACATCCAGCGTGCGTCCGGGTATTTATCAGCTATCGCTACTGGCAGCCAAAGCGTTTCCTCATCTGCCATGCGGGAAGCAAGTTCCTCAAGCAAGACTAGGCGTTCGGCAGGACCGTGAGCATCGACGACGTATTTGTCCCACAATGCACCAAGCAAAGCGTGCAGCGACTCAAAGATCCCGCTAGGCGAGGCCAGGTCAAGAAAGATCTTGAGATGCCAAGGAGTGTGTAGTAGGTCCCGTAACGTTTGGCCCATGCCGGTCGGTGAGTACCCAGCTTGCTCAAGGATCGGCACAATCTGTTCCCAGGTCGGTAACGCCAGATCAATTCGCTCGGCATCAAGATACGAGAGGCGCACATCATGACGGAATTCGAATTCCCGAGAAGAGGCTACAATATGCAGGTTATGTGTTCCGGAAAGGGACTGGATCAGGTTCAGCAACACATTGAGGCGTCCAGATCGCCGATCCAACAACTCGGAAACGGCATCGAGCTGATCGACTAGAAGAACGACGCGCTCCTTCCCTGCGACAACCCTGAGTGCGTCACGTGGTCCCACGGTGAACTGAAGCCATTCACGCAAATCCTCAAGGGCGTTCACCTCGCGACCCACCATATCAGCTTTGATGGCGAGAACGATGATCCCCTCCGCTACCAGTTTCTGCCCAAGTGTCGCAAGCAAGGCTGATTTACCCGAACCGGGTGCACCCAAGATTAGTGTGGTGGAGGATTCAGCTTCTTGGAACCGATCCACCAATTGTCGAAGTTCGGGACGTTCGATCTGCTGCCCCTCCCCTAACGTGTTCGGCCAGTTTAGAAGCCCTTGCGAGGCGTCGAGAAATTCGCGGCGCAAGCGATCAACGCCAGGAGATGTGCCCTCGTGGTCTTGTTGTGAGAGATCTAATAGCCGCTCGATCAAATGCGCACTGAACTTCTGTTCAAAGTCAGCGCTTCCACTAAAGTCACATACAAGAGCTTGATGCTCCGCGAAGATCTGATCGCGAAAACGTTTCAACGCCTCAAACTGTATTTCATCAAGCTCGTACGGCAGAGAAGCATCCTGGTTGAAGTAAACGCTTACCTTTGGACGCCCTCCCCCCCGGCTGTTCATCTGCAGGGCGAGGTGCCACTCCTCTTGTATCCCTGTCATGCCAAGACCAGCATCACTGCCAAGCCGATGCCAGAAGATGAACATGATCCAGTCGGGATTGAACTTCTCCACGGCTGGATTAATCAGGGATTGAGGACGTCCCACGTCGGGCGGAAGGTCCTCCCAACCATAACACTCAATGGATAAGTTCAGTTTCCGACGGAGGGGCGCGATACTTGCATCCTGGGTAGCAATGCGACGCACTGCCTTACGCTCTGTTTGGCAGTCACTCGGAGATGCGATAAAGATGCGGAGTTGTCTAATGGGTCCGGTCATGGCCAATAATCCTGCCGCGAGTCATTCCCTTTTTGATGTTTTTCACGTTTTCGATAACAAGCCACTGACCTTTTTGCGGCAATATTTCTTACTCGTTCGCTGCGAATCGAGCCAAGGGGGGACGGCAGATTCCTCGTTGGGGTCATGGGGAATGAGTTCGTCGCGGAAGGCTCGATCTGGAATGGATTGTTCTAACTTTTCTGCCCGTTGCCGCCCTGGCTCCACTGCAGCCTCGATGGCATCAGCGCAGTTCAACGGGTCTTCGATCTTTGAGGTGACCTGCCGTACGGGGCAAGGAAGAATTCTCGCCAGCACCGTGCAGGATTCCTACCGCACGAGGATCCAGATTCTCGTTGAGTTTCAGCCTCACGAGATCCCCGCGACCTCTACGGGGATGACGCGCTCGCGGGTCATCTCAGCGGCGTAGGCGAGCGCGGCCTGAACGTCCTCCCTGGTCAGAGACGGAAAAGCGGCGAGTACCTCCTCGACGGAGTCTCCATTGGCAAGGTAATCGACGATGATCCACACCATGATCCGGGTCCCCTTGATACACGGCTTCCCATGGCACACGTTGGGATCAATCGAAATGCGTTCCCGCCAGTCCGTCACCTTCCCCCTCCCCTTCATCCCCTCCCACCAGGGGAGGGGAGATTAGTCGCTAATCTCTTTGCCGGTCCCCTGGAACTGCACGTGATGCCTTAGCCCGCAGACGAGCGGCCTAGGAGCGTCACCAGGATGGCCTTCTGGACGTGGAGGCGGTTCTCGGCCTCGTCGTAGACGATGGAACGCGGGCCGTCGAGGACCTCGTCGGTGATCTCTTCGCCGCGATGGGCCGGCAGGCAGTGCATGACCAGCACGTCGGGTTTGGCCAGTCTGACGAGCGCCGCATTGACCTGAAATCCCTGGAAGTCCAGCCGTCGCTTCGCCGCCTCTGCCTCCTGGCCCATGCTGGTCCAGACATCGGTGTACAGGACATCGGCTCCCTCCGCCGCAGCCCTCGCATCGTTCAGCAGCACGATGCGACCACCGGAGGCTTCGGCCTCCCGGCGGGAGGCAGCCACGACGTCGGCATCCGGCTCGTACCCTTTCGGGCAGGCCACGTAAAGCTCGATTCCGGTCCTCGCCGCGCCGTACAACCATGAATGGCAGACGTTATTGCCGTCGCCGATGTAGGCGACCTTCACGCCGTGCAGCGTGCCGCACTTTTCCTGAAGGGTGAAGAGATCCGCCAGAATCTGGCACGGGTGGGTCAGGTCGCTCAACCCGTTGATGACCGGGATCGCCGCGTGGCAGGCCAGTTCCTCTACCGTCCGGTGGGTGAAGGTCCGCGCCACAATCGCATCGACCCATCGCTCGAGATTCTTCGCCACGTCCTTGACAGTTTCTCGTATTCCAAGCTGGATCTCAGCAGGCGCCAAATAGATGGCTCGGCCGCCCAACTGGGTCATGCCGACATCGAAGGTCACTCGAGTCCTGAGCGACGGCTTCTCGAAGATCATCCCCAGTGTCTTGCCCGGCAACAGTAGATGGGCGACCCCTTTGTGCTGCTGCGCCTTCAGGTCAGCAGTCAGGATAAACAGCGCGTCGATCTCTGGACCGGTCAGATCGCTGATTGACAGGAGGTCCTTTTTCATCACGCTTGCTCCGCCAGGACCAGACCGAGAATGCGCATTGCCTCATCCACCTCTGGCTCGCCGATAATCAGCGGCGGCACGAAACGCAGGACCTGATCGCCCGCAACCAGAATGAGCAGGCCGCGCTCGAGGCAGCGCTCGACGATCGGTCTGGCCGGTACCGTCAGTTCCAGTGCGAGCATCAGTCCCTTGCCGCGGGCCTCTTTCACGAAGGGGTATTGCGCGGTCAGTTGCTGCAGGCGTTCGAGGAAGTAGGCGCCGATCTTTGCCGCGTGCTCCGGCAACCGCGCGTCGAGAATCTCCGTCAGGACCGCCAGGGCCACAGTTGTCACAAACGGGTTGCCGCCGAAGGTCGAGGCGTGGCTGCCCGGCACGAAGGCGCCGGCAACGGTCTCGTTCGCCAGCATGGCGCCGATCGGCAGGCCTCCGCCCAGACCCTTGGCAAGCGTCACGATGTCGGGCTGGATGTCCCAGTGCTCATAGGCAAAGAGACGACCGGTCCGCCCCATCCCCGTCTGGACCTCATCCAGCATCAGAAGGACCTCCCGCTCCGAACAGAGCTGCCGAAGGCCAGGCAGGTAGTCGTCGTCCGGGACCCTTACGCCCCCCTCGCCCTGGATCGGCTCGACCAGCACGGCGCAGGTCCGGGAGTCGATCGCCCGCTCGGCCGCCGGCAGATCGTTGAACGGGATATGCTTGAAGCCCGGCAAGAGCGGCTCGAACCCTTGGCTGTACTTCGCTTGGCCGGTGGCGGTCATCGTCGCCATCGTCCGGCCGTGGAACGAGTCCCGCATGCACACGATCTCGTATCGGTCGGAACTCCACCGCGCCTTGGCATAGCGGCGGGCCAGCTTGATGGCGGCCTCATTCGCCTCCGCCCCGCTGTTACAGAAGAAGACCTTGCCGCCGAATGAATGTTCGCACAGTGCGCGCGCCAACCGAACCTGCGGCTCGATATGGTAGAGGTTCGAGACGTGCAACAGCGTCTCCGCCTGCGCACGGATGGCCTCTACCACCTTGGGGTGACAGTGGCCCAGAACATCTACGGCGATGCCGGCAGCAAAGTCGAGGTACGTCTTGCCCTCAGCATCCCAGACCCGCACACCGCTACCCCTCACCAGCGCCACCGGGAAGCGGGCATAGGTGTTGGCCAGATAGCGAGCCGCCTGCGCCATCAAGTCATGGGTTACAGACATGGGCACGTTTACCGTTCAAGGTTCAAGGTGCGAGGTTCAAAGTTCAAAGTTCAAAGTGCGAGGTTCAAGGTTCAACGTTCGAAGTTTACCGTTCAACGTTCAACGTTCAACGTGCAACGTTCAACGTGCAACGTGCAAGGTTCAAAGTTGGAACTTGGTGCCGTTAGCCGACGATCTCTGTGCCGACCCCTTCCGACGTGAAAAACTCCAGCAGAAGGGCATGGGGGATGGTGCCATTGACAATGTGCGTCTTTCCAACCCCCTTGTCTAACGCGGTGAGACAGGCCCGGACCTTGGGCAGCATCCCTCCCGAGATGACGCCATCGGCAACAAGCTGTTCCACCTCTTTTCGGCTCAACGTAGGAATAAGGGCGCCATCCTGATCCAGAATGCCGTCGGTATCGGTTAGAAAGATAAGCTTTTCCGCCTGCAAGGCCGACGCGATCGCGCCCGCCGCCAGATCCGCATTGATGTTGTACGTCACCCCGGCCTCATCAACGCCGGTCGGGGCCACCACCGGCGTGAATCCGTCCCGCTCCAGGGCGAGAAGCACCCGTTCATTCACGGCGATAATCTCGCCAACATACCCCAGATCAACCTGCGGTTCGACCGCACCTGCTGGAGACTCCGCAGCCGCCGCTGGACCGGCCTTCTTTGCCCGGATCAACCCGCCATCCTTGCCTGAGAGGCCGACAGCCGACCCGCCGCTGCTGTTGATAAGCGCCACCAGTTCCTGGTTGATCTGGCCCACCATCACCATCTCAACGATCTTCATCGTCTCCCGGTCGGTAACCCGGAATCCGGAGATAAAGGTCGGCTTCAGGCCCGCTCGCTCCATCGCCCGCGTGATCTCCGGGCCGCCGCCGTGGACGACAACCGGTTGCATCCCGACGCACCGCATGAGAATGACGTCCAGCGCGACCGATCGCTTGAGCGCCTCATCCGTCATAGCCGCGCCGCCGTATTTGATGACGACGGTCTTCCCGGCAAACGTCTTAATGTACGGCAGCGCCTCGATCAGGACATTCGCCTTGTCGATCCCGCGCTGGACCTCTAACGTCTTCCGCTGCCCCGCCATCTTCTCCGTTCTTGCAGTTGTTCTTCCTGCTAGCTGAACGCTGACCGCTAATCGCTGCCTTACAGGATATAGCGGCTCAGATCCTCGCTCTTGACGATCTCCTGAAGCCGTTCCCGAACATATGCGGCATTGATCGTCACCTGGGCCCCCTGCATCGCAGGCGCCTCAAATGAGATCTCGTCCAGCAACCGCTCCAGGATGGTGTACAGGCGGCGGGCGCCGATATTCTCCGTCGCCTGATTGACGGCGCTGGCGGTGGAGGCGAGTTCGCGCACGGCATCTTCCGTGAAGTCCAGTGTCACCTCCTCCGTCCCCAGAAGGGCGACATACTGCTTGATCAGGGCATTTTGCGGCTCTGTGAGGATCCTGACGAAGTCGTCCTGTGTCAGACTGGCCAGTTCGACGCGCAGCGGGAAACGCCCTTGCAGCTCCGGAATCAGATCCGACGGTTTGGCAACATGGAACGCCCCGGCTGCAATAAACAGGATGTGATCGGTCCGCACCAGACCGTACTTGGTGGTGACCGTACTCCCCTCAACAATCGGCAAGAGGTCCCGTTGTACGCCCTGGCGTGAGACATCCGGCCCGTGACCCGAATCACGACCGGCGATCTTGTCGATCTCATCCAGGAAGATAATTCCGGAGTCCTCAACGCGGCGGACCGCTTCCGACCTGACATCGTCCACATCGATCAGCTTATCGGCCTCTTCCTGGGCAAGGATCCGATGAGCTTCCCGGATCTTGACCTTGCGTCGCTTGGTCCGCTGGGGTAACAGGTTCCCCAGCATCTCCTTCATGTTGATATCCATCCCCTCCATGCCGGAGCCGCTGAATATCTCCACCATCGGCATGGCCCGATCCTTGACTTCCAACTCTACGGTGCGGTCGTCCAGTTTCCCCTCGTGCAGCCGCTTCCTGAGTTTCTCACGAGTCTCTGCTGCCGAGGTGGCCGCGCTGCTGACGTCCGAGGTCTGCTCAACGCCAGGGGTCATCGGCGCCCTGCCGACGGGCAACAGCAGATCCAGAAGCCGCTCTTCCGCCAGCTCCCTCGCCCGCTCCTGAACCCCCTTGATTCGTTCCTCCTTCACCATGTCGACCGCCAGCTCGGTGAGGTCCCGCACCATCGATTCGACGTCGCGTCCGACGTAGCCCACCTCGGTATACTTGCTGGCCTCCACCTTGATGAATGGGGCCTCAACCAGCTTGGCGAGGCGGCGGGCGATTTCGGTCTTCCCCACGCCGGTCGGGCCGATCATGATAATGTTCTTCGGCGCCACCTCATCCCGCAGATCTGCCGGCAGCTTCTGTCGCCGCCATCGATTACGCAGCGCAATGGCCACGGCCCGCTTGGCTTCCTTTTGCCCAATGATATATTTATCAAGCTCGGCCACAATCTGTCGCGGTGTCAACTGTTCCATGAGAAGCTCCAAATTCAGCTATCAGCCGTCAGCTTTCAGCGATCAGCAGGAAAGAACGACAGGCGTTGTGCGATACGCCGGATCACGAGGATCGTAGGCTCTGCCCCACAATCGCGTCTATTGGTGCTATGCGCTGACGGCTGAAAGCTGATTGCTGAACGCTGGTGTTCCATCTACAACTCTTCAATCGTGATCGTGTCGTTCGTATAGACGCAGATTGAGGCGGCGATCTTCATCGCCTCCTCGGCGATCCTTCTCGCGTCAAGCTCTGAAAAGCCGACGAGGGCTCGAGCCGCAGCGACCGCGTATTGCCCCCCTGAGCCGATGCCGACCACCCCGTCGTCGGGCTCGATCACATCCCCCGTCCCCGAGATGACCAGCGAATGTTCCTTGTCGACCGCCACCAGCAGCGCCTCCAATCGCCGAAGGGCCCGGTCGGTGCGCCAATCCTTCGCCAACTCAACCGCGGCGCGCGGCAGGTTGCCGCTGAACGCCTCGAGCTTCGCCTCAAACCTCGATTGAAGGGCGAACGCATCGGCGGCAGCGCCGGCAAAACCGGCGATCACCCGATCGTTCCACAACCGACGGACCTTGCGGGCGGTCCGCTTCATCACCGTCTCGCCGAAGGAGACCTGCCCGTCCCCGGCTACCACCACTCTGCCTTTGTGTCGTACGGCAAGGATCGTCGTGCTCCGCACTCTAGGGTATAGAGTAGAGGGTTTAGGGTTTAGGGTGGATACGTCAGAAAGGGGTTTCCTCATGGCTGGTGCTCCTGTAATTCCGAATTAAACCTACGAAACATGGAACCAAGCATCTTCTGAACTTCCAGAAGAAGGTCGGACACTCGTTCACACCTCTCGTCACTGAGAAATCCGAGATCTCCGGCTCGGATCATTTACACCCTATACCCTCTCTGCCCTAAACCCTATACCCTGCTTTTCAGGCCCGCGGATGCGCTTTATCGTAGACCTCCATCAGGTGATCCAGATTCACGTGGGTATACCGCTGGGTGGTCGAGAGTCGTGCATGCCCCAGGAGCTCCTGAATCGAGCGAAGATCAGCTCCGGCTTGAAGCAGATGCGTGGCATAGCTGTGACGCAGCCCGTGGGGTGTGATCTTCGGCCCCACACCGCTCTGATTCAGGTATTTCAATACGATTCGAGCGGTACTCCGCTGGCTTAAGCGGCCGCCCAGACGGTTGAGAAATAACGCTGCGGACTCTGGAGCGCCTCGCTTCGTTCCCTGGACCAGATCGATCCGCTGATCGAGATAGCGCCTCAGGGCGGCCGTCGCCTTCGACCCTACCGGAACGATCCGTTCCTTGTTGCCTTTACCTGTAACCCGCACAAGCCCCTCCCGCATATCCACGTCCCGTACATTCAGTCCCGTCAACTCGCTTAACCTGATGCCCGAGGCATAAAAGAGCTCAAGGATCGCCAGATCGCGGGCGCCGGGAGGATTCTGCTCGATGGGCGACGCCAGGAGCCGATCCACCTCGTCAACGGTCAGATGAGCTGGAAGCCGTTTTGGCAGCTTCGGGGTCGGTACGAGCTTCGCCGGATTCGCCCCAACAATACCCTCACGACACAGGTACCGGAAGAACGATCGTAAGGTCGCCAGCTTCCGCGCGATACTGCTTCTGCCGATGCCTCGTCTATGAAGATCCACCACGAAGGCCCTGATCGCCAGAACATCGATCTCAGTCGCGTCGATGGCCCGGCGAAGCGCATCCCGTTGTTCGACCTCGTCCGCGGTGCGCTCAGTCGAACCGTTCCCGGCAGGCCGTTCGACCCGGCTCACAACAGGTTCCGACCCGTGAATCCCGCCGGCCCGAAGAAATGCCCGAAACTGCTGCAAGTCGATCGTATAGTTCTTGAGCGTATGAGGGGACGCCGCTCGCTCAGCCTGAAGATACAAGAGAAACGCCTCGATCTGCTCCAGCATCGGCTCCACCCCCTTTTACTCCTGCCCGGTACGATACGAGGAATAGGCCGAAAGATCAAGGCAAAATCGGCCTCAGCGATAGGTCGCCTCCCTTCTGAGACCGCAGTAGTGCACCACAACCTCGCGCCCGTAGACATCATAGCGAAACCGAAAGCGGCCAAGGGAGAGCCGCCACTGTCCTTCGCCAATCGACACGTCTGCAAGCTTCTTGATGTGATAGGCTCGGCTACGGTTGTAAGGATCAGCCTTGAGAATGTCGAAGGCCCGCTCCTGAAGCGCTCGGAACTCCAGGTGGCCTTGGAGGAGACCTCGAGAGAGTCGCTCAAAACGTGGCGTAGTGCGGACAGAGAAAGGCGACGTCATGCGGAAAGGCGCCGCTTCCTCTTTTTCCCTGCTGTCCGGCGAAGCTCCTCAAGAAACTCCTCGGCAGGGCGGCTCTTGCCGGCAAGGTACTCCTCCTTGCTCTTCTGGATATGTTTGCGGACCTTTGGGCCTTGGAGCTCCAGGTAATCCTCGAACTCGTCGATGTCCATGAGGCCGGCAACCGGGATACCGTCTTTTTCGAGGATAAAGTACTCCTTGTTGAGATGGACTCTTTTCACCAGCGCACCCAGGTTGATCCGGGCCTGAGTAATGGGGATATGCTGAACCCCTGGTGATGATTGGGTTCGCGCGGCCTTCAGGGCCATTGACCTCTCCTTTCACCATTGATCGATATTGATCAATGTTAGTATAGCTATTCTCTGTTGGCTGTCAAATGCTCGGTCGAGAGGAGTCAGGTCACGGATAGCGCGGGTGGCCAAGGCCCACCGCCCACTGTGTCTGGGCGCTATTCCGACTTTGTTGACACCCTCCTTAGAATCTAATAAATTTCAGTTATTGTAATTTTATAGAAGGGAGAACATCCATGTCGATGGTCAAGATCAAAAACTTCGCCCAGGTCACTATCCCAGCCGCCATACGGCGTAAAGCCCACATTGAAGAAGGGGACTACGTAGATATCCGCTACCAGGACAACGTGATCGTCATGGTGCCTAAGCGGGTGAGCGACAGAGCGATAGATTGGGATAAAAGGTTCGACGATGCCTTGAGCGCAGTCCGCAACGCGGCAGCACATGCCGGCATCACAGAGAAAGATATCAATGAGGCGGTGAAGAAAGTTCGGCAGAGGCCGCGCATGTGAGGGCGGTCATCGACACCAATGTCTTGCTTGCGGGTCTCCTCAACGGTAACGGCGGATCGGCCAGGATAATCGGGCGATTTCGGGATGGCGCGTTCGATCTGGTGATATCTCGCGCTGTATTTCGTGAATATGTGGACGTGATCCACGTATTTACTAATGCCATTGCGGCCCACACGAGTGAGGAACTGCTGGAGTTGGTATTCGAGAGGGCGGTGAAAGTGGAATCAGTGGCCACGGGCGGCCTATGCAAAGACCGGGATGACGAAAAGTTCCTTGAAGCGACGCTCGCCGGGCAGGCCGATTATATCGTGACAAAAAACAGAAAAGACTTCCCCCGCGGCCTCACGACGCCACAAATAGTCGGCGTGGGCGGATTTCTCAAGGCGCTTAAGCAAGCCGAAGGCATTTCCTGAGGACCGGGACGGTATTCATGGGATCCCCCTCTGAGGCCAGATCTTGCGGATGCGGGCTCCGGTGGACCACGCAACTGTTCAGGCTGGTGCAGGGAAGTAGATCGATGGAGACTTGCTGTTTTGTCTGTAAAAAAATACGATCACTAACGGTGGAACATATAATTCCCCAGGCAATCGGCGGCACGTTGAAGGGTAGACTCTACTGCAAAGAGTGCAACGACACCTTTGGAAATACTCTGGATGACGAAGTCTTGACCCAATTTGGATGGATTGGCACATTGCTGAACATAAAAAGGGAGCGAGGCAAGGCTCAACCCTATGAAGTTAAAGAGATAAGATCTGGAACCGCACTACTCTTCGATGGGAAGGACCTAAAGCGCAAGAACCCTGTAGTCAAGATAGCGTCCAAAGACGGGAACAAGCTTGATTTTGCCGACGTCATCGCTCGCTCCGAACGCGAACTACACGAAATATGTACTTCCATTCGGAAGCGCTATGGCGTGCCAGGTGGTATTCAGACCTCTCAGGACGTCCACCCAGGCCCAACCGAGGCCGAGCGTGTAATAACAATTGATAGTGCCGTGCTTCGCGGAGCGGTCTCAAAAATCGCATATGGCTTCGCGTGTATCAAACTTCCCCAAAGTATCATCTTCTCACCGGCATTCGAAGCGATCCGGCAGTACATTGGGACTACTGACCAGCCCTCCCTCGCGTCTCCAAACTTCGTTCACACAGGATTTATGACGGATCATATCCGACCCCTCCACAAGATTCATGTTACGCTAAATAGAGACCAGAGGCTGCTTGTTGGCTTCGTATCACTGTTTGGGATTTTTCGCTTTACCGTCTTACTCGCCGAGAACTTTGAAAGTGAACTCGAATGGCCTGGACTCGACTACACCTTTGATCCAGTACGTCGCGAGCCAGTAGTTGGCAATGATATTTTCCGAGCGCCGCACCTTACAAAGGAGGCCATACTTCATCCGAAGCAGTCTGAGAAGTTTGTTCTCGCTGAGTTGCGCAAAGGGTATGAAGTGATAGACAGTTATGCTGAGAAGGTTAGTTTCTTGGATGGTCAATTCATCTGACAGAGTTCGGCCCGGAGACCTCACAACCATCGGCTGTACCCACTCAAAGGCGACCTCAAGGGCTTTCATACCGTAACCGTTCACGCGAACTGGCGTGTGATCTTTCGCTTCGCCGAGGGCGAGGCGCGGGACGTGGATTATCTGGATTACCACTAAGGAGGCTTGACCATGCGCATGAAGAACCCCCCTCCATCCCGGCCGGTACTGTGCTGCATGACTGCATCGAGCCGCTCGGCCTAACCATAACCGGGGCCGCCGCGGCGCTCGGCGTTACGCGCACTACCCTGTCCGAACTGGTGAACGAGAGGCGTGGCATCTCCCCGGAGATGGCCGTGCGACTGTCGAAGGTCTTCGGAGGAACCGCCGAAAGCTGGCTGATCCAGCAGGCGCAATACGACCTTACCCGCGTCTCCACCGACCGGTTCAAGCAACTGAGGCGGATTGAGGCAGCGTAAGAGGGCTGTCCGGTCCTACTGCGGGGCAATACATCTAATGTCAGTAGAGATCAGGCAAGCCACAGAGGGCGCGGGTGGCGAGGGCCTGGCGCCGTTCGCGCTTGGCCCGGATCGGCTCGTCCAGCGGCGGCAGCAGGCCGAAGTTGACATTCATTGGCTGGAAGGTGCGAGCATCCGCGTGGCAGATGTGACGGATGAGGGATCCGAGAGCGGTGGTCGGCGGAAGCACGACCGGATCCTCGCCGTGCAGGAGCTTGACCGCGTTGACCCCGGCCAACAGGCCGGTCCCGGCCGATTCCAGATACCCCTCCACGCCGGTGAGTTGTCCGGCCAGCAAAATCCCCGGATCCCCCTTGAGCTGCATCGTCTCCTGGAGCAGCGCGGGCGCGGCGATGAAGGTGTTGCGGTGGATCGACCCGTATCGGAGGAAGTCGGCGTTGCTGAGGCCGGGAATCATCCCGAGAATACGGCGCTGCTCGCCCCACGTGAGGCGTGTCTGAAACCCCACCATGTTGTACATGGTGCCTTCCCGGTTTTCCAGCCGAAGCTGCACGACGGCGTAGGGTTGGCGTCCGGTCCTGGGATCGACCAGGCCCACCGGTTTCATCGGTCCGAACCGTAAGGCGTCCTCGCCGCGAGCCGCCAATACCTCAATCGGGAGACACCGTTCGAAGTATCGCGCCTCTTCGAACGGCCGGACCGGTGCCAGCTCCGCGGACCGGATCGCTTCCCAAAAACGCTGATACGTCTCTCGCGTGAGAGGGCAGTTCAGATAATCGTCCCCGCCCTTGCCGTAGCGAGAGGCGGCAAACACTATAGTACGATCGATAGAATCGGCGGCAATGATCGGCGAGATGGCGTCATAGAAGTAGAGCAGATCTTGCGTATCGGCGGACGGGTCTGCTGATGCCAAGTAGTCTACGAATCGATCACACAGTGCGCCTGCCAGCCGGTCGGAGGTCAACGGACCGGTGGCGATGATCACCGGCCTCTCTTCCGGAATCGCCTTGACCTCGTCTCGAACGATGGTGATGCGCGGGTGGCGCGTCAGCCTGGCCGTCACCTCGGCCGCGAAGGCGCCACGATCAACGGCCAGCGCCGATCCGGCAGGGACGGCGTGTGCCCGAGCGGCCGCCATGATCACCGACCCATACGCGGTCAGCTCCCGCTTCAACAGACCGTGACAATCGTCCGGCGAATCCGACTTCAGGGAGTTACTGCAGACCAGCTCGGCCAACTGATCGGTCTTATGGGCGGGCGTGAAGACGGCCGGCCGCATCTCGTAGAGCCACACATGGGCGCCCCGCTCAGCCGCCTGCCAGGCCGCTTCGCTTCCGGCCAGACCTCCCCCAATGACGATAATCCCCGTCTGCGTGCCACGCACAAGCAGATCGGTCACGCCTTCGCCTTTACAGCCGCATCTGTCTCCCGCGCATAGGCGCAGCCCTCGGTCGCGCAACGAATCGAGGTTCCGCCGCCCTTCAGCCGCTTCTCCACCAGGAAGGCCGCCCCGCATTGCGGGCAGGGTTCCTGGATCGGCCGATCCCAGATAGCGAAGGCGCACTTGGGATAGGCCGTACAGCCATAAAAGACCCGGCCCCGTTTGGTGCGTCGCTCCGAGAGGGGGCTGCCGCACTGGGGGCACTTCACCCCGATCGGGATGGGCTTCAGGTGCTTGCAGGCGGGATAGGTGGAACATGACAGGAAGCGGCCGTATCGTCCCTCCCGCAATACCATCGGGCTACCGCACTTTTCACAGACCTCGTTGGTCGGCTGCGGAGCGGGCCGCGCGCTTACGGCCTCCGTCGGCGACAGCTTCCGGATCGTCTTACACTCGGGGTATCCGGAGCAACCCAGGAACGGCCCGAATCGGCCGCGCTTCATCACCATAGGCCGTCCACAGTTCTCACAGGGTGTCGGCTCAGTCTCGGCGGAGGCGCTCACATCCTCATCCGTCGCGTGCTCTCCTTTAAGTTCGGCCGTCAACTCTCGCGTGCCCTTACACTCCGGATAATTACTGCAGGCTAAGAAGCGGCCGAATCGGCCCCAGCGGATCACCATCCGACTGCCGCACCGCTCGCACGTCTCCTCGGTCTTTTCCTCCATCGCCTTGATATTCCGCATGCCGACTGCGGCCTCTTTCACCCATTGAGAGAATGGCTCATAGAAGCGGCGCATCTCCTCAAGCCAATTCTTCTGCCCCTCTTCGATCTCGTCGAGCGTTGTCTCCATCCTGGCCGTAAACTCGTAATCCATCACGCGAGGGAAACTTTCTACCAACAGGTCGACGACGATCCCGCCCAGCTCGGTGGGTCGGAATTTCCCCTGCGTCTTCACCACATAGTCGCGGTTCTGGATGACGCTCAGGATGGCCGCGTAGGTGCTGGGGCGCCCGATCCCACACTCCTCTAACTCCTTGACCAGGGTCGCCTCGGTGTAGCGGGGCGGCGGCTGCGTAAAGTGCTGGGCCGAGGCCACATCGAGCAACCGCAACGGCTCTCCGACCTCGAGAGAGGGGAGCGCCAGTTCAGCCTCTTCCTCAACGGCCGTCTCCTCGGCCGTTTCATCCTTGGCCTCCGCCGGCTTCGTCTCGGACACCTCATCCCTTCCTTCGATATAGACCTGCATAAAGCCGGCGAACCGCTGATGCCGGCCGCTCGCCCGGAGGGTGAACCGCCCGCCCTGGATCGTCACCGTGGTGACATCATAGAGGGCCGGGAGCATCTGAGACGCCACGAACCGGCTCCAGATCAGGATGTAGAGGGCCAACTGATCCTTCGTCAGAAACTGCCGAAGCGATGCCGGATCCCGATAGACTGAGGTGGGGCGGATCGCCTCGTGGGCCTCCTGGGCGCCGCGGCCGCTGCGGTAGGCAGGCGGTCGATCCGGCACAAATGTCTGTCCGAACCGATCGGCGATATAGCGAGCCGCTTCCGCCTGCGCGTCCTGAGAGACACGGACCGAGTCGGTCCGCATGTAGGTGATCAGTCCGACGGCGCCCTCCTCGCCGATCTCGATCCCTTCATAGAGTTGCTGGGCGATCTGCATCGCCCGCCTGGCCGTAAAGCGTAGCTTTCGAACGGCTTCCTGTTGCAGCTTACTGGTCGTAAACGGCGGCACCGGATTACGGCGCTTTTCCTTTTTGGTCACGTCGGTGATCCGGAACTCTTGTCGGCGGAGATCCTCGACAACCTGGTGAGTCTGCTCCTGGTCGGGCAAGTTCACCCGTGCGCCGTCAATCCTGTACAAACCCGCCGTAAATGACGGGGGCGTTCGGCCTTCCAAGGCCACATCGACCGACCAGTACTCGGTTTTGATAAACGCCTTGATCTCCCGTTCCCGATCCACGATAAGGCGCAGCGCGACCGACTGGACCCGTCCGGCGGACAACCCGCGCTTGACCTTGTCCCAGAGGATCGGACTGATCTGATAGCCGACCAGACGATCCAGAATCCGTCTGGCCTGCTGGGCATCGACGAGCCGCTGGTCTATGGTGGACGGATGGTTGAACGCCTCCCGTACCGCGCGCTTCGTGATTTCGTTGAAGGTCACGCGATGGACCGGTTTCTTAGCGGCGCCGAGTTCCTGCAAGAGGTGCCAGCAGATGGCCTCTCCCTCTCGATCCGGATCGGCCGCCAGATAAATCGCGTCGGCACTCTTGGCCGCCTTCTTCAAGGCTGATACCACCTTCTCTCGTCCCGCGATAATCTCGTACTCCGGGGCGAAATCGTGCGCGACGTCAATGCTCAGCGACTTCGCAGGCAGATCGCGAACATGGCCCATCGAGGCCGCCACCACGAACTCCTTCCCAAGATATTTCTCGATCGTCTTGGCCTTCGCAGGCGACTCGACAACTACCAATGACTTTGGCACGCTCTCTGTATCCTCCTGTACCAGCTATCAGCTTTCAGCCCTCAGCCTTCAGCTCTTCTTGCTGACCGCTGATTGCTGATCTTTCTCTACCCTCTACCCTATACCCTGTTCCTTGGCGGCCGGAGCCGCTTCGCAAAACTTTTGCCGGGCAACTCTTCAATCATACCCTTGAGCATCAACGATAACAACAGGGAGGCGATCTGTCCGGCCGGAAGCTGCATCCGCTCGATCAGATCGTCAATCTGCATCGGTCCGGCCTCCAGGGTGTCAACAATCAGCGTCTCTTCCGGCTCAAGAGGACTCCTCACAAGGGTCAGATCCAGCCCGATCTGTGCCGAGGTCGCCACCTGCGGTTCAATATCCTCCCAGATGTCCTCCCACCCTTCAGTCAGCTTCGCGCCCGCCTTGATAAGCTGGTGGCACCCCCGGCTGAGGCGGGATGTCACCTGCCCGGGAACAGCAAAGACGTCGCGTCCCTGCTCAAGCGCGTCATTCGCCGTAATCAGCGCCCCGCTCTCAAGCCCGGCTTCAACTACGACCACACCGCGAGCCAGGCCGCTGATGATCCGGTTACGCCGCGGGAAGTGGCTCGGCTTTGGCGGCGTAAAAATAGGGAACTCGCTGATCAGCGCGCCCTGTGAGGCAATCTGATCGGCCAGCTCCGCATGCTCAGGAGGATAGGTTACCCCTAATCCGCATCCCAGTACGGCGATGGTTCGGCCGCCCGCGCGCAGGGCCCCTCGATGCGCCGACGCATCGATTCCGCGCGCTAAGCCGCTCACGATCGTCACCCCGCGCTGTGCGAGCTCTGCGCTGATCTGCTCAGCCACCGCGCTGCCGTACGGGCTGGCCGTTCGAGAGCCGACAATCGCGACCGCCATCCGATCTTCCGGTCTCATCGTCCCCCGCAGATAGAGGATCGGCGGGGGGGAATGAATAACCGCCAACAGCTCGGGATATCCCTCGTCGCCGAACCGCATCAGACCGAGCCCCCTTGTCTCGATCACTCGCAGCTCCCGATGAAGGGTATCCCGCCAGGGAAAGGAAGCGATGGCTTGCGCGATCTGCAGGCTGATACCCGGAACCTGCGTCAGCGTTTCTGTACTCGCCTCGAGTACGGCCTCGGCTGACCCGAGTCCCTGCACCAAGCGGTAAAAGGTCGACGGGCCGACCTCAGGGATCAGGCTCAGTGCCAACCAGGTCGCCCGTTCTCTCACTCGCTGCTCAGTGTCGGCCATGACCGGTACCGCCTCTCTATTGCATTCAGAGCTGTAATCCGTCGGCTATCAGCTCGACGAGGTGGCGTCGGCGTTTATCCGGGCACCAGGTAAACGGACTGTGACCCGAGCCTGGAACCGGATGCGGCAGGTCTCCCACAGGAAAGGCGGAGAAAAGCGGGGTGCAGAATCGCTGCAACAGGGACCGGCCTCAGCCCCCTTCGCCTTTTGGCATATCAGCGGAGCTTCCATCCGGAGCCCCGAGGCCAAACGTCCCGCCGCCGAGGGCGGCAAAACCGTACTCCAGCAGCGCTGCGGCCTCGACCCACCGACGGGTGTCGTTGAGGAGAACAGCGATCAGTTGACGGTCGCCTCGCGTGGCTGAGGCCACAAGGCAGCGACCGGCCAGCGCGGTGTAGCCGGTCTTGACACCGTCCGCGCCGAAGAACTGCCCGAGCAGTTGATTGTGAGTTCGAATAGCCATCCGTTTCACGACACGGCCGTTTCGCCCCGTCAGGATGGTCAGCGAAGCCTCTCGGGTCTGCACCATGTGGGCGAATGTCGGGTTGCGCAAGGCGTGGCGGGCGAGGGTCGCCAAATCATACGCCGTCGAGTGGTGGTCCGGATCGTCAAGTCCATGGGGATTCGCAAAATGTGTCCCCTGCATCCCGAGAGCAGCCGCCTTCGCATTCATCCTATCGACGAACCGCTCTTCGCTTCCGCCCACATGCTCAGCAGCCGCCAACGCGGCGTCATTCGCGGATTTGAGCAGAATCGCCCATAATAGATCCCTGAGCATGACCCGCTGGCCGCGTCGCAACCCCAGTCCGGTCCCGCCGACAGCGGCCGCCCGCTCACTGATCACCACCTTGTCGTCCAGTCGCCCCTCCTCCAGGATGAGGAGCGCCGTCATGATCTTGGTTGTGCTGGCCGGGGAGCGTTGCTCCATGGGATGTCTGGCGAACAGGATCGCGCCCGTATCGGCGTCCATCAACACCGCCGACGCGGCGCTCAGCGCCTCAGGATCTGCCAGGAACCAGCCAAGGTCAGCGGCTGTGCCCCCGCGACCGGTCTGCCGTATCGGCGCGGGCGCGTCCGGTGGGCGATCCGTCTGCGCTCGACCTGGCTGTATGCGCCTGACGGAAGAGCCGGTTGCTGATGGGAGGGTAAGATCCTCTCGAATCCTCGCCGGACGCGGAGATTTCGCCCACGCCGACATCACGGGAGCAAGAAGGATACCCAGCGCGACGAGAACGATCCACCTCTTGCCTCTTCTCACGAGTTCCCCCTTACCTGTGGTACGCCGAACAGCTCCGCCTCAACCAGTTGACAGAGGGCGTGACCGAGCGTCGCGTGGACCTCCTGGATCCTGGGTGTTGATTGAGAGGGGACCACAAATGCATAATCCACCAGCCCGGCAAGCTTGCCCCCGTCTCCGCCGGTGAATGCAACCGTATAGAGCTGCAACTTGCCCGCCGTCTCGATTCCACATATGACGCTGGAAGATCGACCGCTCGTACTGATTCCGATGGCTACGTCGCCGGCGGCCCCTAAGGCTTCAACCTGGCGCGCAAAGATCTGAGCATAGCCCCGATCATTACTGATACTCGTCAGAATCGATCCGTCGGTGGTCAGCGCGATAGCGGGCAGCGCCGGTCGGTCGAGCAGGAAACAATTCACCAGCTCACCCGCAAGATGCTGGGCGTCAGCCGCGCTCCCGCCGTTGCCGAATACCAACACCTTTCGTCCAGTCCGCAGGGCGCCCGCGATCGCTGCAGCAACCTGAACCACTAAGTCCAGGTGGCCTTCCAGAAAGGCGAGCGTCAGCCCGGCACTCTCACGGAATATTGCCTCGGCAATCTCCCGATGCGAATGAGCGATGTCGGATTTCATGTTCTCGGCTCCAGGCCCCAGGCTAAATAACCGTTCCAGCTCCCACCTACTACTATAATTATGTAACAGTCTATGGCTTGGAACACAGAACCCGGCGCTTAGAACTGACAGCGGACTCGCATCAATCGCGACCTTACTGGAGCTATTACCTTATGGCAAGCGAGATTGTCAAGGAGAAAAGAGGAGATGGTGCTTCAGCGGAGCGACTGCCGTTTAGCCCTTGGCTTTCGCCTTGGCGGACGCTTGCACTTTGGCACGCTCCCACGTACGCCACTCGTAGACAATGGGAGACGCCACAAACCAGGAAGAGTAGGTGCCGATACACACACCCGCGATCAGCGCAAGGGAGAAATCGTGCAGCACCTCCCCGCCCAGCAGAAAGAGCGCGAGCAAAACCAGGAGGACCGTCAGCGATGTCACAATCGTTCGACTGAGGACCTCGTTGATACTTATATTAATGACCTCGCCCAGCGATTCTTTCCGCCGACCCTGCAGATTCTCTCGGATGCGGTCAAACACGACCACGGTATCGGTTAGAGAATAACCGGCGAGCGTGAGCAGCGCGGTGACGATCAGGAGGGTGATCTCTCTATTCAATATCATGAACAATCCCAGAACCGCCAATACATCATGGAGAGTAGCGATGGCCGCGGCCACCCCAAACTTGAATTCGAAGCGCCAGGCGATGTAGGCGATAATGCCGAGCAGGGAAATGCCGATAGCCCACAAGGCGGCTCTCTGAAGATCCTTCCCGATGGCCGGCCCGACCTCATTTGTTCCCTCAACAACGAAGGGATTATCAGGCAACCCCTTGGAGAAAATATCCTGCACGCGCTGGGCCATTCCGACCTGACCACTCTCTGCCCGCTTCGAGCGAACCATGATGCGGTCCCCGCCGGCGAACTGCTGCGGCTCACTGTCCTTCAGGCCGTTCTCCGCCAGTAACGTCCTGACCTGACCAAGATCCACCGGCCTGCTGAACTTGAGCTGCACAGAGGTGCCGCCGGCAAAGTCAATCCCGAGATTCGCCGCGCCGCGCCCGATTTGGATAATCGAAACAACTCCGAGGAGGCAGAGGATTGATGAGACTATGAACGCAATCCTCCGCCAGGCAACGAAATCGACCTGTGTCTTGCCGAGTATTTCAATCATAGAACAACAGCTTTCAGCGATCAGCCTTCAGCCTGAGTGCTGATAGCTAATTCCTGAACGCTCCCTTTCCTAGATACTCAGTGTTTTCAAATTCAACCGCTGGGTCATCCAATCATAGACCACCCGGGTCCCCGTCAGGGCCGTCACCAGATTGAAGATCACCCCGAGGCTCAGCGTGACCGCGAACCCTTTCACCGGTCCCGTCCCGAACAGGAACAACGCAAACGCGGTGATCAGCGTCGTGACGTGGGAGTCGATGATGGTAAGAAACGCTTTATCGTAACCTCCGTCAATGGCCGACCGGACGGTCTTTCCCAATCGGAGCTCTTCACGAATCCGCTCTAAAATCAGGACGTTCGAATCCACTGCCATGCCGATTCCCAGGATGATGCCGGCAATGCCCGGCAACGTCAGTGTAGCCCTGAGACTGGCCAACGCCCCCAACAGCCAGATGAGGTTCAACAGCAACGCAAAGTTGGCAATCACACCGGACAATTTATAGTAAATCGCCATGAACGCGATAACAAGGACACCGCCCAGAATCGCAGCCCGTACACCTTTTTCGATAGAGTCCAGACCCAGCGACGGGCCAACCGTCAAATTCGAAATGATATTGACGGGGGCGGGTAGCGCGCCGGCCCGTAGTATGATCGCCAGGTCCCTCGCCTCCTCCATGTTAAAACTCCCGGAGATCTGGGCTTTGCCGCCTGGAATCTTCTCTCTGATAACCGGGGCCGAATAGACGGTGTCGTCCAAAACGATGGCCAGACGTCGGCCCACATTGGCCGCCGTCGCCTCGCCAAAGAGTCTGGTGCCCTCCCGATCAAACTCAATAGAGACCACCGGCTGGTTCGTTTGGCTGTCGATCTGTACCTGGGCCGAGGTAAGCAGATCACCGGTCAAGACGGCCAGCTTCTGCACAACAAGGGGAACCTTATTCATTTTTTGCTGTTCGTCCGTACCGCGCAGATAGAGAAGCTGATCGCTCTCCCGGATCTTCCCTGCCATTGCCTCATCAAGATTGGCGTCCTCCGCCACCAGTTTAAACTCCAGCAGGGCGGTCTTGCCGATCAGATTGATAGCCCGCTGCGGCTCCTTGATGCCGGGAAGCTGAACGACGATCCGCCGCTCTCCTTCCTGGACGATATGCGGCTCGGCAACACCGAACTGGTCGATGCGATTCCGGATGGTTTCCAGGCTTTGTTGGACAGCGGACTCCTGTATCCGCTTGCCTTCACCAGAGGCAAGGCTCAAGACCAGTTCGGTCGGATCGGTACCGCCGGACTGTTGCAGGTTACTGTAGTTTTTCAGGATGCGGCGCACACCGTCCAGGCCTTCCTGTGCCTGAAGCTTGATCCTGATCCGGTCGATCCCCTCGCGAGTCATCTGCTCAATGGGGATATTGTCCTTTTCAGTTTCGCGGCGTAATTCGGCGATCAGCCGATCAACCGTATTTTCTATCGCTTTCTCGGTCGCGACCTCCAGAACCAGGTGCATCCCCCCTTGGAGGTCAAGCCCAAGGTTGAGCCGCTCGGCCCGCGGAAGCAACGGCGGCAACAACGACGGGAGTGACGACCGTCCGGTTAGCGTGGGAAACAGATAGTAGCCGGCGATCACCGTCACCAGCAAAAGGGAAAGGATCTTCCATAGTACGGTTTTTTTCATGATGCCTTATTCGTCTCTTCTATATCAAGATGATGTCTTGGGAACAATCGGACGGCAAAATATACGGAAAAGGATGTAAAAAAGCAATGGAAAAGTTCAAGAGGGTAGGCTCAATCGCGCACGACGCGAATCTGAGGTTCATCCAACTCCAGGACGCCGTCAATCCGTGCGCCATAGGACGCGAGCGAGCGGAGGTAGTCGATAGCCGACGATCCCACCTCTTCGCCGGGCACAAGAACGGGCACCCCAGGGGGGTAGATGGTGATGATGTCGGCGCTGATGCGCCCCTCTGCCTTCGCAAGCGGCAGGTGCTCCGAGGGGGCAAAGAAGGCATCCCGCGGCGGCAGATGGAACTGCTGACCCAGAGGCGGAAGCAGGAACGGGATGGCTTGCCGGCTTTGAGGACGGGCGCCGCGGCCGGCTACACTGTCGAGCGCCGCCACCAGCCGATCCAGGTCGTCCCGTCGGTCGCCGATGCTGACGATCACCAGTATATTGAACAGGTCGGCCATCTCCACCTGTATGCCGAACTCGGCGTTCAGGATGGCAGAGACCTCGAAGCCGCTGAGACCAAGTTCCTTGACGCAGACAGTGAGTTTCGTCACATCCAGGAAGAAATCGCGGCCGCGCAGATCGGCCTCACCAAAGCAGGATAGGCCTGGAATCCTATTGATCCGGTCCCTCGCGTCGTTCGCCAGATCGATGGCTTTGCTCAAGAGCTTCTCCCCTTCGGTCGCCATCTGCATTCTGGCCAGATCTAACGAGGCCATCAGAATATAGGACGGGCTGGTACTCTGCAGGAGCAGGAGCTGTTTCACCACCCTGGGGTGATCGATATCTGAACCCTTCAGATGCAGCATGGAGGATTGAGTCATCCCCCCCAGAATCTTATGAGTGGACTGCACGCACAGATCGACTCCGGCATCGAGCGCCGACACGGGTAACCTTGGGTGAAAATGGAGGTGAGGGCCGTGGGCCTCATCCATCAGCACCAGGATCCCTCGGCGCTTGGCCATGGAGACGATCGCGCGCAGGTCGGCCGTCACGCCGTAGTAATTAGGGCTGGTCAGCGAGAGGGCCTTGGCCTTCGTATGCTGCGCGATGGTGCGTCCGACCTCTTCGACCGTCACGTTTAACAGCATGCCCAGTTCGTGGTCGAAGGTCGGCAGGAAGAAGCGTGGTATCGCGCCGCTCAAGATGATCCCGGTCAGAATCGATTTGTGCGCATTCCTCGCAATCAGGATCTCGTCTCCGGGGCTGGCGGTAGACAGGATCATCGCATGATTGCCGCCGGTGGTGCCGTTGATCAAAAAGAAGGAATGATCGGCCCCATACGCCTCGGCCGCCAGCTCCTGGGCCTCCTTGATGACGCCCACCGGCCGCTGCAGGCAATCGACCTCGTCAAGTGTGGTCAGATCGATGGTAAAGATTTTGGGACCGACGAACTTTCGGAAGCGGGTCGAGATACCCTTGCCGCTCTTGTGCCCCGGGGTGTGGAAAGAGACCTTGCGACTTTCCGCAAGGTTGACCATCGCATCAAAGAGAGGCGTTCTGTATTGTCGTTCTGGAACCATCAGAAAGACAGGGTATAGGGGTTAGGGGTTAGGGTGTAGGGTGTAGGGTGTAGAAAAGAAAAACGGGGAGAACGAACAAACTGAGCCCTAGTGGGATAACTTCGATTCGGACCGATCTTGAATACTGAACCCTTCACCCTATACCCTACACCCTAAACCGTGTATTTCATCAGTGGAAGGTAAAGAGGGGGGCGTTGTCTTCAATGATCCGCTTCTCCTCCTCAAGGTGCCGCCGTACGTACTTTGGGAGGAGAAAAGACATCTGATGCGTCTGCCCATCGTAATACCGCAGGTCGGGGCCTATCCGTTCGGCGATGAGGCGATCGACGGCACCCGGTCCAAACGTTCGCGGGTCAGACCCTTTAGAGGCGATGGAGAATCCCCAGGGCAGGGCAAAGCTAGGGATTGTCGCCCAATACGGAGCCACCACAGGGAACGCGGTCCGCAAGGTCTGGTGTATGGCAGTAAAGCAGGACAGATTAGAAAGACTGACGGTTCCCGCCTGCAACGCGATGACCCCATGATCCGTCAGGCGTCGGTGCACAATACGATAAAACTCCCGCGTGAAGAGGAGATAGGCCGGACCCTCCTCCACCGGCTCAGAGATGTCGATGATGATGACGTCAAACCGCTCGTCTGTCTCCTCCAGGTACCGCCTGGCATCCAGAAAGCGAACCTCGGCGCGCGGATCGTCGAACGCGCCCCTATGCCACTCGGGCAGCAACTCCCTGCATCGGTTGACAACCTCCTCATCGATATCCACCATCAGGGCGCGTTCGACAGAAGGATGTCGAAGCACCTCCCGCAACGTCGCCCCTTCCCCACCACCCACGATGAATACATTCTTGGGCGCGGGATGACTGAGCATCGCCGGGTGTACGAGAGTTTCGTGGTAGATGAACTCATCGAGGAGGCTGGACTGAATCTTGCCGTCGAGGATGAGCGCCTTGCCATAGCTGCCCAGCTCCATGATGTCAAGGGACTGAAAGGGAGTCTGAGCCGAAAACAGGGCTCGTTGAATCCCGTGCAGATGCCCTTCTTCCGGGCTCAGCGCTTCAATGAACCAGCGAAAGTTCTTGATCGGCATCGACGGCCTTCTCCATGGACGGGCTGAGCTTGTGCATGAGTTTCCCCACGTGTCCGGGGATGATTCCCCGCCGCATCTCCACTACCGACGGCTTTTTACACCGAAAGCGGGCGGCGATGTAGTCTACCGCCACCTCGGGCTTAAGAACATCCCCACAGGTAAAGATATCAACCGCCGCATACCGATATTCCGGCCAGGTGTGAATCGAGATGTGAGATTCGGCGATCACAACCACGCCGCTCACACCGAAGGGGTTGAACTCGTGGAAGGAAGTGTCAACGATGGTAGCCTTACAGGCATTCGCCGCGGAAACCAGGATGTCTTTGACAACTTCAGCTTTTTTCAGCGACTCTGGGTTACAACCGTGTAGTTCCACCAACAGGTGTTTCCCGAGTGCTTGCAACGATCTACCCCCCTCATAGAGAATTGTTGTTCGATACCCACCTCCCCATGCATCTTTGTTCAAATGCCTTATATCGCGTTTTGAGAGAAATGCAAGCAAAAAATTACGGCGAGCTTTAAAATTTTCACACCTTACCCCGCTGATCTCTAAGCTGCAGATTGGCCCGACTGAGCGGCAACATGAAAAAGCTGTAGACTTCACCCCCGGACGTGCGTAGAATTTCGAGAAGATCGGACAATCGGCAAGCCGCACGAGCGGCCTTTGATTTATTTCATATGGATGTGACCAGATGCGGGTCCCCTTCTTGGATCTCAAAGCGCAGTACGCTGTCGTCAAAGACGCAATCAGACGCGCGATAGACGAGGTATGCGACAATCAGCAGTTTATTCTTGGCCCCCAGGTTCGCCGACTTGAGCATGAGATTGCGCGCTATTGCGGCGCCCCCCATGCAGTAGGCGTTTCTTCAGGCACCGACGCTCTGCTGCTGGCTCTCATGGCCTTGGGCATCGGCGCGGGAGATGAGGTCATCACGACCCCGTATACCTTCATCGCCACGGCGGGATCGATCGCCAGATCCGGGGCCAGACCGGTGTTTGTCGATATCGATCCGGCCCGCTTCACGATCGATTCGGGGCTGATCGCTGACCGAATCACGGAGCGTACCCGCGCGATTCTTCCGGTTCATCTGTTCGGTCGCTGTGCCGAGATGGAGCCCATCCGCACGTTAGCGGCCCAGCACCAACTCGCTGTGATAGAAGACGCCGCCCAGGCTATTGGAGCAGAGGACGAATACGGCAGACGGGCCGGCAGTATTGGGCTCATGGGTTGCTTTTCGTTTTATCCCACAAAAAACCTGGGAGGTTTCGGTGATGGTGGAATGGTCGTCACCAACGACCCCGCACTGGCCTCAACGCTTTTCGCGCTGCGAAACCACGGATCGTCAACCAAATATCTCCACACGCTTCTCGGCGGTAACTTCCGCCTTGACGAGCTACAGGCGGCCCTTCTGGCCGTCAAGCTTCAATACCTCGATCGGTGGACGGAACAACGGATCGCAAATGCCGAGCAGTACGATGCGCTCTTCCGCAAAAGAGGCTTGGAGCATCGGCTCCAGCTTCCGGAAATTCCCAAGAAGGAACGACACGTCTTCAACCAGTATGTCATCAGAACCCCGGAGAGAGATGCGCTGAGCCATTTCCTTGAGTCTCGGGAAATCGGCCACGACATCTACTACCCTGTGCCGCTCCACCTTCAGGCATGCTTCGAGTACCTGGGGTACAAGAAGGGCGATATGCCGATATCCGAACAGGCCGCGAAAGACGCATTAGCTTTACCGATCTATCCGGAGCTGACCTCGCCGATGCTGGAATATGTGGTGGATGCCGTCCAAGCCTTCTACGACACATGATCTTCAAGACTACTCCTCCCCGCCTTCCTACCTGTAGCATCGTCGGCTTTGGCAGATAGAGGATAAGCTGATCGCTGCCTCTCGCCATGGGTCGGCCATCACGTGTTGAGCGCAGGGAAGATGAGAAAGGTCCTGTATTTGTCGTATCCTGCAATCACGGTGTTCTTTTGGAATTGCCAGCGCCAGGATGGATGTGATATATATAAAAATCCCGCGTGAACGGCCAACGGCCGATCAGTCTGAGTGGCCCATATTGCCACAAAACGGTAGGTCTGTGGCTTGGAATGCACCCTACCCTTGGGGTAGTATACATTCCAATGGCCGGAAAATCCCGAAGGCTGGGTTTCGACTTCGTCTCTAACCCGCTGACCTACCGCTGACACTATAACTGTTCACGCAGGATTCAGGAGAAGATTCGGTCGGTCACTGCGAGGGAGCTGAATGGCGGAAGCGATCCAACTCCTTGTTGCGACGGTTTTCCTAAGACCCTACGTATTTGTATTCCTGGCGTTCTACCTGACGGCGGCGACGGTCGCCATCGGGTGGCGGCGGACTGCTTTGTTCACAGGGATCGCCTGGATAACCTTCACACGCTACTGGCGGTGGGGAGCGGCGCACGGTTTTGTCGGTCGTAGAGTGATGTTATGAGATTTCCGCTGCATATTACGACCGATATGATTAAGCACCAGATCCGCCATGGGCTCAAAGGCAACACACGGTATCCGTTCGTCCTCATGCTCGAACCATTGTATACATGCAACCTGGCCTGTCTGGGGTGTTCTGTTGAGCGGCATACCGGGCGAATCGAGGACCGGTTGACACTGGACGAGTGTCTGCAGGCAGCGGATGACTCCGGCGCTCCGGTCGTCTCGCTCTGCGGCGGAGAGCCTACGATCTACCCTGAGCTAAAGGGGCTGGTAGAGGGCATTATTGCCCGTAAGCGACACATCTACCTGTGCACGAACGGGTTGCTGCTCGATCGAACCGTGTACGGCGTAGTCGCGCCGCACAACCGGATGACAATCAACATCCACCTGGACGGGCTGAAGCAAACCCACGATCAGGTCTGCGACAGAGAGGGAGTCTTCGAAAAAGCGATCGAGATGATCAGGGAGGGTAAGCGGCTCGGTTATCGTATCACGACCAATACCACCATCTTCAAAGAGACCGATCTGGACGAGGTCGAGGTGCTGTGTCGCCTGCTGCGAGAGCATCGGGTGGACGGAATGCTCCTCTCGCCCGGGTACCAGTATGCCTCGGTCGAGTCCGATTTCTTCCTGGCTCGAGAGGAGATTCATCAGAAGTTCCAAAGGGTACTCGATCTGTCGAAACAGTATCGACTGACCTCCACCCCGATGTTCCTCGAGTTTGCGGCCGGCATGCGCGAGTATCCCTGCTCCCCGTGGAGCACCGTCACCTATACCCCTCAAGGCTGGAGGGGGCCCTGTTACCTCATCGGGGAGAAGTATTATCGGACGTTTGAGGAGTTCTGGCAAAGTGTGGATTGGGACTACTGGGAGTCCCGGCAGGATCCGCGCTGTTACAATTGCAAGATGCACTCCGGCTTCGAGGCCTCCGTCGTCCGCGGACTCCGAAACAGCCCGAAGGATATGCTCAGGATGGCCATCTGGAACTTTTTGGAGTAGGGGATATGTTGGTGCCATCTGAAAGACATCCGCAGCTTGAGGTGAGAAGCGCTACGCTGTCGGCTGACCGCAGCCCGCTTGGCGAGGCGATCGAACAGGCTCGGGCTCGACTCCTGGCGATGCAAGACCCTGCAGGTTTCTGGGTAGCGGAGTTGGAGGCCGACTCCACACTCACCTCCGAATACATCATGCTCCGTTACCTGCTCGGCAAGGTAGACGAGACCAAGCTGCGCAAGGCCGCAGCCTACCTGCGCGACACGCAACTGCCCGATGGCGGTTGGAACATCTACTATGGCGGGCCAAGCCACCTGAGCACGACGGTCAAGGCCTATTTCGCGCTCAAGCTCATCGGTCACTCCAAGGAGGAGCCGTTCATGCGGCGGGCCCGAGAGGTGATCCTTGATCAGGGCGGCCTCCTGCGGGCCAACGTCTTCACCAAGTTTACCCTCGCCATCTTCGGCCAGCTTGATTGGCGCGGCGTCCCGGCCATGCCCGCCGAGCCATTCCTCCTCCCCGAACGGTCGTTTTTTAACATGCATGAGATCTCCTACTGGTCCAGGACCGTGCTCACCCCCTTGATGATCATCTTCGCCCATAAGCCGGTCATACCCATCCCAGCCGGAGCCGATCTCATGGAGCTTCGTGGGGAGTTCACGCCGAAGCATGACTACTGGTTTCCTCGAGATCCCCGGCGGCTGTCATGGCAAAACCTTTTCCTGGCTGCTGACCGGCTGCTCCACTGGTATGAGCGGCATCCGATTCCGCGCATCCGCCAATTAGCGATAGAGCGGGCTACAACTTGGATGCTTCACCGAATGGGGGAAGGCGGCCTCGGCGGGATCTATCCGGCAATGGCAAACTCGGTCATCGCGCTGCGCTGTCTGGGCTATGAGGTCGAGCACTCTTTGGTGGCCAGGGCGTTCAAACAGATCGAGGCCCTCGAGGTGGAAGACGAACGGACCCTTCATCTGCAGCCTTGTCTCTCTCCCGTCTGGGATACCTGTCTGGCGGTCAATGCGCTGGCCGCATCCGGGCTCCCCGCCGACCATCCTGCCCTGATCAGCGCGTGCGAATGGCTCCTCTCGAAGCAGACCAGGACCGTGGGGGACTGGAAGGTGAAGGCTCCGGCCGCCGAACCGGGCGGCTGGTACTTTCAGTTCGAGAATGAGTTCTACCCCGATATTGACGACAGCGCGGTAGTGATGACTGCCCTGATCAAGACCGACCTCCCCGACCGAGCCACAAAAGATGCGGCGCTCAGACAGGCGCTCAGATGGGTCCTCCCGCTGCAGTCAAGTGATGGCGGCTGGGCGGCGTACGACAAGGATAACAACAAGCGGTTCCTGAACGAGCACCCATTCGCCGACCACAAGGCGCTGCTCGATCCACCCACCGCGGATCTGACCGGGCGGATGCTCGAGATGCTCGGCTATCTCGGTTGGAACAACACGGCTCCGGCAGTTCAGCGCGCACTGGCATTCCTCAAGCGGGAGCAGGAGCCGGCAGGGTGCTGGTACGGCCGATGGGGAGTCAATTACATCTACGGGACCTGGGCGGTACTCGCGGGCCTCCACGCCATCGGAGAGCCGATGGACCAGCCGTACATCCGGCGAGCCGTTGACTGGCTCATCAGCCACCAGAACCCGGACGGCGGCTGGGGCGAATCGTGCTATTCCTACGAGGACCCGCGGACAGCCGGCCAGGGCCCGAGCACCGCCTCCCAGACCGCCTGGGCGCTCTTGGGCCTGCTGCACGCCGGTGTCGTGCAGCATCCGGCAGTAACAAGGGGCATCGACTACCTCCTCCGGACCCAGAGAGCGGATGGCGAGTGGGAGGAACGAGAATTCACGGGGACAGGATTCCCCCGCGTCTTTTATCTCCGGTACCATCTCTACCGGCTCTACTTTCCGCTCTGGGCCTTGTCTCTGTATCGCACCCTAGTCCAGAAGGCCGCTTCTGGCCACGATGACAACGGCGCGCCCTACTCGGCCCAGCAAGATCAGTAGCGCGCCGTTCGCCGTCTTTGTACCGACGCGGGCAGAGATGAAGCCGATTACCACCGCCTTACAGTCGACCCGCCAATCGGCATCTCGATCGGACTCAATGATCCGAATTGCGGTCGGGGATCGCGTTCTCCTGCTTGCCAGAACCGGGGTGGGGCCGGACCATGCCGAAGCTGCTGCCCGCCGCCTTTTTGAAGAGACGCCCATTGCCGCGGCCGTGTCGCTCGGTGTCGCAGGCGGGCTGAGCCCTCAGGCACAGACAGGGGATCTGATTGTGGGAGACCGGGTGATCCTTCGACGGAGCTCAGGACAGGTCCTGGACAGAGAAAAGGGTGTGAGGCTGGAAAGCTTCCCATGCGATTCGCGCCTGCAGGACACGGCTACGACCGTTCTCCGACGATGGGGTAGTCGGCACCACCTCGGTCCGATCCTCACCGTCGACCGCATCGTGCTGACGGAGGAAAAACACCGACTGGCGGTGGAATCCGGCGCCATAGCCTTGGATATGGAGAGCGCGGCCATCGCGTCCGCGGCCTCGGCCCGTTCGATCCCATTCCTGGCCGTCCGTGGCGTCCTCGACACCGTCGATGAAGATCTCGCAATGGGCTTCGATCAGTTTCTGGACGGGCGCGGGGAGCCGCAGCCCCTCCTGCTGATCCGATACCTGATCGGGCATCCGTTCACCGTTCCGCACATGGTCGGACTGGGCCTTCGGACGAAGGCGGTCTGCGCTCGCCTCGGTCGGCTGCTCCAGGAACTCTCGACCAGCCTGAGCTGAGCGGTGGCGCACCCCTACAGAGGTTTGTCATGGCAAGTCCTGATCTCTCGAAGCTGAGCATCGACCGGACTGCGGCCGGCGCGCCGCGCGTACGGCGACGGCTGTGGCCGTGGGCGGTGGGTCTCGCCCTGCTGGCCGCCGCCGCAATACTCGGAGTCTCCGGCGGGCTCGGCGGTCCCGTAACGGTAGAAACTGCCTCGGTCACGACCGCCTATCCGTCGCAGGCGGTGACCGCGCTGAACGCTACCGGGTACGTCGTCGCGCAGCGGAAGGCTGCGGTGGCGTCGAAGGCGACGGGACGCCTCGAATGGCTCGGCGTCATGGAAGGCAGCCGCGTCAGGAAGGACGAGGTCATCGCGCGGCTCGAGAGCCGCGACGTCGCGGCGGCCCGCGAGCAGGCGGCGGCGAACGTCCAGGTCGCCACGGCGAACCTCGAGCAGGCGCAGGCCGAGCTGCGCGACGCCGACCGCAACTTGGCGCGCTGGCGCGAGCTGTCGCGGGACAAGCTTATCAGCGAATTGGAGCTCGACACCGCGGTGGCGCGGGCCGACAAGGCGCGCGCCGCAATGCGGTCAAGCGAGGCCGCCGTCGCGGTGGCGCGGGCCAATCTGAGGGCAGCGGACGTCTCGTTTGATCAGACATTGATCCGCGCGCCGTTCGACGGGGTGGTGCTTACCAAGAACGCAAACGTCGGCGACAACATCACCCCGTTCTCGAGCGCCGTCGACACCAGGGGCGCGGTCGTGACCATCGCCGACATGTCGACACTCGAGGTGGAGGCCGATGTGGCAGAGTCATCGTTGGGTCGGATCAAGGTCGGCCAGCCGTGTGAGATCCAGCTCGATGCCGTACCAGACACACGGTTTGCCGGCGTCGTGAACCGGATCGTGCCGACCGTCGACCGCGCGAAGGCGACCGTGATGGTCAAGATCGGGTTTATAGACCGCGATCAGCGCGTGCTGCCGGACATGAGCGCCAAGGTCGCGTTCCTTGAACGCGAGGTTGCGGAGACCGATCGAAAGCCGGTCACCGCCGTCCCGAGGCAGGCGGTCGTCGAACGTGACGGCGCGAAGGTCGTCTTCGTCGTGAAAGAGGGCAGGGCCGTCCGCACCAGGATCGAGACCGGCCGCGCACTCGGCGACCTCATAGAGGTCAGAGGCATCCAGACAGGGGAGAAGATCGTCCTCACGCCCCTCGACAGGGTCGCAGACGGGACGCGCGTCAAGACGGACCGAAAGTGACGCCAAGAGGCAACCGCTCGTGGATGAAACCCCTGCTCCGCCACCGCTGATCAGTATCCGCAACCTCGTAAAGTCCTACCGGCGAGGCGGGCAGATTGTGCCGGTACTGGCCGATATTACCCTCGACGTGCGTAAGGGTGACTTCCTCGGCCTGATGGGCCCGTCGGGATCGGGCAAGTCGACGCTCCTGAACCTGATCGCCGGTATCGATAAGCCGGACGCCGGAGAGATCCTCTTCGACGGCGTCGATATCACCCGGCTGTCGGAGACCGAGCTTGCCGACTGGCGCGCGGGGACGGTCGGTTTTATCTTCCAGTTCTACAACCTGATTCCGGTCCTGACGGCCTTCGAGAATGTCGAGCTGCCGCTCACACTGACGCGCCTGACCCGCCGCGAGCGGCGCGAGCATGTAGAGGCGGCGATCGAGCTCGTCGGTCTATCCGATCGTATGACGCACTACCCGTCTGAACTCTCCGGCGGGCAGCAACAGCGTGTCGCCATCGCGCGCGCGATCATCGCCGACCCGCGGCTGATCGTGGCCGACGAGCCGACCGGCGATCTCGATCGCCACTCGGCCGAGGAGGTGCTGACGCTTATGGATCGCCTGAACACCGATCTCGGCAAGACGATTGTGATGGTCACGCACGATCGACGCGCTGCCGACCAGGCCCATGCGATCATGTACCTCGACAAGGGCGAGCTGTCGACGGCGGCCGATGTGCACGAGCGGTCGCTGAGGTAAACGTCCGGTGCAGTTCCTCAAGCTTGTCCTCCGCAACGCGCTGCGCCACAGGCTGCGTACCGCGCTCACGCTGCTCGGACTGGTGGTGGCGATCCTGTCGTTCGGGCTGTTGCAGACGGTCGTGGACGCCTGGTACGCCGGCGCGGCGGGCGCGGCCCCGACGCGGCTTGTGACGCGCAACGCGGTCTCGCTGATCTTTCACCTGCCGCTCAGCTATCGCGACCAGATCCGAGCCGTCGACGGCGTACGCGCCGTATCGTACGCGACGTGGTTCGCCGGCATCTACCAGGATCCCAAAAACTTCTTCCCGCAGTTCGCCATCGAGCCGCGCACCTATTTCGCCATGTACCCCGAATACCTCGTCACGCCGCAAGAGTTTACGGCCTTGCTGCGCGACCGCAAGGGCGCCGTCATCGGCCGCAAGATCGCCGACACCTATCATCTCAAGATCGGGGACGCACTGCCGCTGCGCGGGACGATCTATCCGGGCACCTGGGAGTTTACGGTACGCGCCATCTATGACGGCATCGACACAAAGACCGATACCTCGCAGATGTTCTTTCACTGGGAGTACCTCAACGAGACCATGAAAAAGCGCCCCGGCCGCCAGACCGACCAGGTCGGCGTCTATCTGGTCGACGTCACCGACATCGACCGTGTGGCCGAGGTAAGCCGCGCGATCGATGCCGTGTTTAAAAACTCGCTTGCCGAGACGCTGACCGAAACCGAGCGCGCGTTCCAGATCGGCTTCGTCAAGCAAACGGAGGCGCTGGTCATCGCGATCAGGATCGTCTCCTACGTGGTGATCGTGATCATCCTCGCGGTCATGGCGAACACGATGGCGATGACCGCCCGCGAGCGGCTCTCCGAGTATGCGACGCTCAAGGTCCTCGGCTTCTCGCCCCTCTACGTCGCGGCGCTCATCGTCGGCGAGTCGGTCGCGATCGCCGCGATCGGCGCGGCGATCGGTATCGCGCTGACGTTCCCGGTCAGCGACTGGTTCGCCGCGACGGTGGGGACGCTCTTTCCGGTCTTTGAGGTGAGCGGCGAGACCGTCGCGCTGCAGATCGTGTGCGCGCTCGGCGTCGGGATGATTGCGGCGGCCGTACCAGGGCGGCGGGTAGCCACAATGAAGATCGTGGAAGGGCTACGCGCGATCGGGTGATTGCGGAGGGAGGACTATGCCGATTCCCGTCTCGTACAGTGTGCGCAACCTGTGGGCTCGAAAGTATACCACCGCGCTGACCGCGGGCGGGATGGCGCTTGTCGTCTTTGTCTTCGCCGCCGTGATGATGCTCGACGCCGGACTCAAGCAGACGCTCATCGCAACCGGACAGCCGAACAACATTCTCGTGACGCGTCGCTCCTCCGGCACCGAGATCCAGAGCATGGTCGCCCGCGCGCAGGCGGCGATCATAGAGAGCCAGCCCGAGATTGCCGTCGGCCCGGACGGGGCGCGGATGGCGTCGAAAGAGGTAGTCGTGCTCATCACGCAGCCGAAGCGCGGAACCGGCGTCCCGACCAATGTCACCGTACGCGGCGTGGGGGCGCAGGGTCTCGCCCTGCGCCCCCAGGTTCAGGTCACCTCCGGACGGATGTTTCGACTCGGCAGCACCGAGATTACGGTAGGTGGGAGTATTGCCGAGCGCTTCGACGGCACAGGCATCGGCGAACGGCTTCGCTTCGGCGGCCGCGACTGGACGGTGGTCGGCGTATTCGACGCCGGCGGATCGGCGTTCGACTCCGAGGTATGGGGCGACGGAGAGCAGATGATTCAGGCGTTCCGACGGACGGCGTTCTCGTCGGTCGCCGCGCGCCTCACCGACCCGTCGCAGTTCGACGCGCTGAAGCAGCGCCTCGAGTCCGACCCGCGGCTCACGCTCGACGTCAAGCGCGAGCGCACCTTCTATGAGGAGCAGTCGCAGGTCATGTCGAACTTCATCAGCTACCTCGGGATGACCCTTTCAGTCATCTTCTCGATCGGTGCCATGATCGGCGCGATGATTACCATGTACGCCGCGGTGGCGACCCGCACGTCTGAGATCGGCGCGTTGCGCGCGCTTGGGTTTCGGCGCGGCTCAGTCCTGGTGGCATTCCTCGCCGAGGCGCTCTTTCTCGGACTCGTCGGCTGGGTGGTAGGGCTGGCATGCGCGTCAGCAATGCAACTCGTCCAGATCTCGACAATGAACTGGCAGTCGTTCTCGGAGCTGGCCTTCCGGTTTACGCTCACATCGGAGATCGTTGGAAAGTCGCTGGTGTTCGCGCTCGCGATGGGGCTGGCCGGCGGGTTTCTACCTGCGGTGCGCGCCGCGCGTCTGAAGATCGTCGACGCGCTACGGGCGGTGTAGCACACAGGCCCTTCTGATCGTGCCGCCATTATCGACATCGTTGAGTATTTCATCGTAAACTGCGCTATATTATTCGGCGTAGCAGTACGGATTATTACGTTGCGGGCACCCTGTAGCCGAATCGAATCGACCAATACTGCGAAATTAGGAAAATGGAACAGTCGTCCCCTTCACCTGCACCCGCCACCCCTTTGCGCCTTCTGCTGGTTGAAGATAGCGCAGTCGACGCCGAGCTGGTATTGCGCGCACTTGCGCGCGGCGGCTATGACGTCACGTCCGTGCGCGTTGAAACCGAAGAGCAGATGCGCGCAGAGCTGGCGCGTGTCGAGTGGGATGTCATCATCGCCGACTACCACCTGCCGACCTTTGACGGCATGGCGGCGCTGAAACTCCTGCAATCCAGCGGCAAAGCGATTCCGTTTATTCTCATTTCCGGCACCGGTTCCGAGGAGACGACAATTGAGGTCGTCAGGGCAGGGGCGCGCGATTATGTCCGCAAAGACCGGCCTGACCGCCTGGTGGCCGCGGTGCGGCGCGAACTGGATGCTGTCCGCGTTCAGCGTATTCAACCGGTATCGGGCGTGCCTGCCGCGCCGCGTCTGTGGCGCCGCATCGGGATTGCGTCCCGCCTGCTCGTCGGTTTTATCGTGGCCACGTTCTTGTTGACGGCGTTGGGCCTCTGGCACGCCGTCGTGTACAGGCGAGTGACCGAGCGCGCCGTGACGGCTGAAGCGGAGCAGATCGCGCGCTACTTGAGCATAAGCATCGCCCAACTGGATGAAAAGAGCGGGACGCCTGACGTGGCCTTCGACCGGCCCACCGTACTGCAGGAGTTGGTGGAAGATTGGACGCGATTGCACAAGCGGGACATCGAGATCGTTGACGCGCAGAAGCGCATTGTCGCAGGAGTGATTACAAAAGACATCGGGACGATGTTTACGCACGACACGAGCAATGAGGTGGCGCTGACCATCCGGGATGGCCGGGCGCGCGCGTTCATTGAAAAGAGCGCGGACTATCCTGCCGGCATCCGCCAGATGGTCGTGTCGATCAGGGCCGGCAATGGGAAGATCGTGGGCGCGCTGCTGTTCGATTACACCACGCTGTACCAAAGCGAAATGCGGGAGTCTGCCGCCCACGCGCGCTGGTTCATGAGCGCCGGTCTATTGATGTTGGCTGCCATTGCAGGTATCGGCTGGGTGACGGCGCGGTCGGTTACGAAGCCGCTCCATCACCTGCGCGCCGCCGCCAACCGATTGGGACGACAGGAACTGGATGCGCCGATCTCGATAGACCGCGCCGATGAAGTCGGCGAACTCGCCGCCGCATTCGAAGGGATGCGCGTCAATCTGGTCGCCGCACTGCACGCGCGGGCTAATCTGGAACGGACACTCGCCGGCAGCAATCGGGCCCTGCGCAGGCTGGTCAATACCGCGCCCATCGCGGGTATGGTGTTCAATTTCGACGGCGTCGTGCGGATGTGGAGTCGCGACGCCGAACGGTTGTACGGCTGGGGTGAAGAGGAGGTCCTGAACCGGCCCGTGCCGGGGATTCCACCCGATAAGCGCGATGAATTCGAGGCGTTGTGCAAGCGGGTTACAGGCGGCGAGGTCATTACCGGGTATGACACGACGCGACTGAAAAAAGACGGCACACTGATGGACGTGGCGCTGTCGTGTGCACCGTGGGTCGATTCGCGCGGCGATATGACGGGCGTCCTTTCAATTGCCATCGATAACACCGACCGCAAACGAGCGGCCGCCGACCTGGCCGCCGCCCATACCGAACTGGCTCACGTGTATGAGACGACGAAGGATCTCGCCTCGCGGTGGGAGGCGCTCTTTACGCTGAGCCGGCTGTTGAACCGATCGCTCAAGCTCGATGAGGTCTTCGAGACGTTCGCCCGGGCGGTGGAGTCGTACGTCCCGTATGATCGCCTGGGGGTGATTCTCTTGGAGGGTGACCAACTCACCGTCGCCTACAGCGTCGCTCACCCGCCACTTGTCTCCCACCAGGGACAGAGCTGGCTAAGAGCGAGCGATACAGCGGTCGAGTGGATGCTCACCCACGGGGAGCCCCGGATTGTGCGCGATCTGGGCATAGAGATCGGGTTTCGCGATGAGATCTTTCTGGCGCAGGAAGGGGTCCGGTCCGCCCTTGGATTGCCCCTCATCGTCGGAGGCGAGGTACTGGGGGTCTTCTTCCTCGACAGCCTGACAACCGGGACCTACGCCTCACGAGATATGGAGCGTCTGCTCCCCCTGGCTGATCAGGTGGCCATTGTCATCGAACACAGTCGGCTCTGGAGTTCGGTGCACCATCAGGCCGAAGAGCTGGCACGGGAGGTCGAAGAGCGCACGCGGGCAGAGACGGCGCTCCGCGCGGCGAACGCGGAAATCACCGCGTCGATGCGCGCGCTGGAACATCGGGCGACGGAACTGTACCTGCTGCGCGAAATGACCGATCTGGTGCAAAGCAGCATCGACGCCGATGAGGCGTACGATGTTGTGCAGCGCTATCTGGCGCGGCTGTTTCCTCGGAAGACCGGCGCGCTCTATCTGGCCTTGCCCTCGCTGAACATGCTGGAAAAAAGGTCGACATGGGGCGAGCGCGCGGCTCACCTGACGCCGGTCTTTGCGCCGGAAGACTGTTGGGCGCTGCGGCGCGGGAGTGTCCATCAGGTGCGCGCCGACCGAGGAGATGCGTTGTGTCGTCATACGCCCGCCGCCGAGGGGGCTGAGCGCCTGTGCATCCCGTTGCTGGCGCACGGGGAGGCGCTGGGCATCCTGCATTTCTGCCGCTGCGGGGGCGACGACACAAGCGTGGCGGAGCAGGCCTTCGTCACCATGGCGGAGACCGTTGCCAGCAGTCTCAGCCTCTCCATCGGCAACCTGCGGCTACGCGAAGCCCTGCGCGAGCAATCGATCCGCGACGCCTTGACGGGCCTGTTCAATCGCCGCTATCTGGACGAGACGTTGCCGCGCGAAATTCTGCGCGCCAGACGCGCGGGATCGACGCTGGGCGTGATCATGTTGGACATCGACCATTTCAAGCAGCTCAATGACACGCGCGGGCACGATGCGGGCGACGCGGTCCTGTCGGCGCTCGGCAGATTCTTGCAGAACCACGTCCGCGGCGACGATATCGCCTGTCGCTACGGCGGCGAAGAGTTTACGCTTATTCTCCCCGGCGCGTCGCCCGACATGGTGCGCGAGCGCGCGGAGCAGTTGCGTGTCGGCGCGCAATCGCTGACGGCGCCTGTTGGCGATGCACAATTGAACACGATGACGATCTCGTTGGGCGTCGCCGGTATGCCGCAGCATGGCGAGACGGCGGCGGCAGTGCTGCAGGCGGCGGATGCGGCCCTCTATCGCGCCAAGCAGGGCGGCAGAAACCGCGTCGAGATCGCCGCGTAACGGCGGACAATCATCCCACCCGTACTTGGGCGCCCCGCACGGTTCACGGTTTCTGCACCGTCACGATTCGGGTGGAGCCGCACCGCAGGACCTTCCCCAGCGCCAGATCGAGGGCCATTACGGGACGGAAGAGGGCATCAAAACGGGGGGCCTCCTGCCTCGAGCGAAAAAGCAGCGATGGGGGGAACAGCATGGTCAGGATGTTCATGCTCCGGACCTCAACCAGCCTTAGATTGTGCGTCTGCAACAGGCGCGTCAGCTCAGGCCATGTGAAGGTCTTAAACTGCATCTCTTTCCACTCCCGCAGGTGCCCGCCCCGAGTCGTCATGGCCTGCCACAGCTCTTTCGGAAGATAGAGCAGGTCAGGACACCACTTCGAATCGACCTCGAACGAAATGAGACCGCGCGGAGCGCAGACCCGGACCATCTCTCGCAGCACCACATCGACGGCGGTGAAGTTGTGGCCGATGACATCGCCATAGGCGACCATGGCGTGGGCGCACCCGTCCTCGAACGGCAGTCTCGTGATGTCGCCGGTCACAAGGTCAACGTTGGGTCGGCCGTCGCATCGCCTGCGCGCCGCCTCGATCATCTGATCCGAGATATCGATCCCGACCACCCGCCCGGCTCGCCGTGCCAGCAGGACCGTCTGTTTCCCCGTTCCGCACCCGAGGTCAATGGCCAAGCCGTCCGGCCGCTCGTGAACAATCCATTCGACCGTGTCTCTGTAGACCTGATAGCATTCGGCGAAATAAAACTGGTGCTCAATCTGGTCGTACTCCGCCAGCATGGCGTTATAAACAGCCGCCACATGAGAGCCGACATCGGACCGGTTCGTCTGAGCAGTCATAGATGGGGGACGAGTGCCTCGCGCTAACCCTTTGCCGCTTCCAGGGGCGGCAGGTAGGCCAGGCCATGCGCGTCGGCTACGGCGGGATGGGTGACGTGGCCGAGGGCCACATTCAGTCCGAGCGACAGCTCCGGGTATTCCAGGATAGCCCGGCGCCACCCGCTGTCGGCAAGCCGAAGGACGTAGGGAAGGGTGACATTGGTGAGGGCAAAGGTCGAGGTTCTGGCGAAGGCGCCGGGCATGTTGGCGACACAGTAGTGCAGGATGCCGTCCACGACATAGACGGGATCGCTGTGGGAGGTGGAATGGCTGGTCTCGATGCAGCCGCCCTGGTCGATGGCCACATCGACGATGACCGATCCCGGCTTCATGAGCGTGACCATCTCGCGGGTCACCAGCTTGGGGGTTCTCGCCCCGGAGATGTAGACGGCCCCGATCAGAATGTCGGCTCGCCTCGCGCACTCTTCGACGCTCATCTGATTGGAAATGAGGGTCGTGACATTTTCGGGAAGGATCTCGTCAAGGTGGCGCATGCGAGCCTGGTCCACGTCCAACAGATAGACCCAGGCGCCCATACCCGCCGCCACCTTCGCGGCGTTGGCCCCGACAGTTCCACCGCCGAGAATCACCACGGTGGCAGGGGGCACCCCTGGCACTCCCCCGATCAACACACCCCGGCCGCCATACGGAGTGGCCAGATAGTACGCCCCGATATGAATCGCCATCCGCCCGGCGATCTCGCTCATCGGCTCCAGCAGCGGTTTTCGACCGTCCGGCGTTTCTACGGTCTCATACGCCATCGCCACCACCCGCCGCGCCAGGAGTCGTTTGGTCAGTTCAGACATGGGGGCCAGATGCAGGAAGGTGAACAGTATCTGTCCTTCCCGAAGCATCTCGCACTCGGGATAGATAGGTTCCTTGACCTTATAGATGAGATCGGCTTCGCCATAGATGGCGCTTGGATCGCCCACCAGCTCCGCCCCTGCCTTGACATAGGCCTCGTCCGGCAAACCGGAGCCGTCCCCGGCCCCACGCTGGACCAGCACCCGATGTCCATGCGCCCGCATGGCCTTCACGCCGGCCGGTATGATCGCCACCCGGTTCTCAGCCTCTTTAATCTCTTTTGGGACCCCGATAACCATGACGACTCACCGGTAAAGGATGATGTGCTGCTGTGCGGACAGTGACATATTGCGCTTGGCGATGTCAAGAATCGATCGCACGCATGCAATGACGCGCTTCCTGATCAGCCCAGACACAGCCTTTCCAGAAGATCGAGGTCCAGACACTCCAGGCTCCGGACCACAAGCTCGGCGCCGGTGAAGTCCTGGCCGCGCGTGTACTCATTATAGACGACGGCGCACGCCAAGCCGGCTTCATGAGCCGCCTTGAACCCCTTTTCGGAATCCTCGATAACCAGGATCTCCGATGTATCGCATCCGAGCATTGCCGCACACCGAGCATAGAGGGCCGCGTTCTTTGTGCCGGATTGCCGGCCGAAAATCGGGTTAAAGGCGTCGAGCGCCTCGGGGATCTGCGCCTTGAGGAGCGCGAGGATCTGATCGTCATGGGTGACCGATACGATTGCCAGTCGTATCCCGCGATCGATCGCTTCGCGGATGATCCGGGCCACGCCAGGGTACAGCGGCAGCTCGCCCACCCGTTTCAGATACAACTCCTTCTTCAGTTCGAACAGTTCCGGCACGATCCGGTCGATCTCAGACTCGGAAAGCGAGGTGTGGGCCGAGAGCGCCAACCGCATCCGCCGGGCGTTGCCGGGGATCTTCAGCAGATCCTTGAACTCCTCCCAGCTCCAATGGATGTCGAACCCCATCTGCGCGAACGCCTCGTTACAGGCCACCAGATGCCCATTCTTCTCTGTATCGGCCAGCGTCCCATCCACATCAAAGATGATTGCCTTCAGTCTACCCATTACGATTCTGACGACTCCGTCACGTTAACGTCGTGTGCACACTGCGTAAATTGGTCGCAGCGGCGCTTCAACTGTGCAGTATTCATGGATGCACAGGATACGCCCATGGGTCATCCGCGTCAACTCTATTGAAGTCGTATGGGTGCGTGCTTCGGCAGGGACGCTCGGCGGGCTTGTAGTGCGTAAGCGCCACATCAGGACGGAGAGGGTTCAGATCGATCTACCGGGGGGGTAGCGGAACCTGGAGTGCCGGTTTATCCCAACCAGATCAAAAACTTTGTGACATATTTCATTGCGAACATGGAGGCCAACAGCATCGCTAACCCTATAATCGTATTGATATGACGCCACTTATTATTGGGTTGCATATTTCTTTCTCACTTATACGGCCGACGACCGTCGGCCTCTTAGACTGCTCAGGTTCCGCCAAACCCAGTGGTTACCTTACCGTTCTCGACAATGACGGGGACATCGCGCGAGCCTTTCGAGAGTTCCAGCATCTGCGCCAAGGCCTCAGGATCTTGCTTGACATTATGGTACGTGAATGGGACGTTTCGCCTGGCGTAGTCCTCACGGGCCGCCGAGGTATAGGGTCAGGTATCTTTCCCGTAGATGACGACTGGTGTCTCCATGATTTCCTCCACGCTCTTCACTCCGTCTGATGCAGGCGCGTCAGACCCTGGTCATCACTCGCTCGCCCTCTGTGATTGACCGCTCGTAAGCAACCTTGATCTCGCGAATCTGCGGGTAGAGCTCCTGGATCCGCTCGTGGGGGAGCGGGATGACCCGGCTCAACTGGGTCAGCCGCTCTCCAAGGAGCTTGGCCTGTCTGAGGATGTCAAGCTTCTTGTGTGCCGGCGGGGACAACGTCGCCCCTTCCAGGAGGGCGAGCATCCCGTCCTCATCGCGCGCCTGGTGCAGTTCATCCAGTCGCTGCGCCTGGGTCTCGGTAAGACCGCTTTCCGCCAGGGCATGCAGGGCCTTCATCCGGTCGATTCGATAGCGAATATCGAGCATCATCCCTCCTTGGTGCGCCATCCGGTCATCGATCAGCCGTTATCTTACCATAGCTTGCGTCTTGGCGCCAAGGCTTGAACGCAAGGCGGTATATGACGGCCATATCTCACCAAAATTACGGCCGGTTGTCAACGATCCTGTTGTGACTTCACACCGCCACCGCCGCCATCCAACCGTCATGTGATATATTATATTCGGTAGCTAGTGTTAAGTGGTTAGTGAAGGAGGAATCGGACCCGGCATGAAATTTCCATTTGTCCTTGACCGTCTGGCCGCGCAAGACATTCGAATGATTTTCCGTGTCGTGGCAGAGTTCGTCGACGGGATGGAGGCGCTTACGGCAATTCCACCGGCAGTCTCGGTCTTCGGATCGACGCATATCGGACGAGACGACCCTGCCTACACCATGGCCGAGCAGATCGGTCGCCTGTTGGCGCAGCACGGGTATGCCGTCATTACCGGCGGGGGCCCCGGCGCCATGGAGGCGGCGAATAAGGGCGCCTACGAGGCGGGTGGCGTGTCGATCGGCCTCAACATCGAGCTCCCTCAGCAGCAGGAACCCAACCGATACCTGACCAGGCTCGTGAACTTCCAGCACTTCTTCGTCCGGAAGGTCATGTTCGTCAAACACTCTATTGCGTTCGTTATCCTTCCTGGCGGTTTTGGCACCCTGGATGAGCTGTTTGAGTCGATTACGCTGATCCAGACCAAAAAGATCAAGCCGTTCCCGGTCATCCTAACAGACGATGACTACTGGCTCGGCTTACAGGAGTGGCTCCGCGATCCCGTGATGGGCGAGGGGAAGATCACGCCGGACGACTTCGCACTACTCAAGACGGCCCATAATCCTGAAGAGGTCATCCAGATCATCAAGAACTCCTCAACCTCCAACTCGCTGACCCCATAACATTTCTTTTCCAGTACGATCCGCCCATTGCTCACTAACCGCCAGATAACCAAAGTCTTGCAGCAGGTTCGGAACGCGATCAGCGCATGGGAGCCCGCCGTTGTCGGCAAGATCGCCGAGGAGTCGCGCGATCCGTTTCGAGTCCTGATCTCTTGTATCTTGAGCCAGCAAACTAAGGATCACGTGACGGGGGAGGCCTCTGAGCGGCTGTATCGGCTTGCCGACCGGCCCGATGCGATACTCGCGCTCAGTGAGCGACAGATCGCCCAAGCCATCTACCCGGTCAGTTTCTATAAAACGAAGGCCAGAACTCTACGCACGGTCTGCCACGACCTGCTCACTCGATTCGGCGGGCGTGCCCCCGATACGATCGAGACGCTCCTCACTCTCCCCGGCGTCGGACGGAAGACCGCCAATCTTGTCGTCACGGTCGGCTACGGAAAGTTCGGTATCTGCGTCGACACGCATGTCCATCGGATCTCGAACCGCTGGGGTTACGTCGACACCAAGACCCCCGAACAGACCGAGATGGCGCTCCGGCTGAAGCTGCCGAGGCGACACTGGATCTATTACAACGACCTACTGGTCCCGTTCGGTCAGCATCTCTGTCGACCGATCTCTCCCTTTTGCAGTCGCTGTCCGGTCGAACGCTGGTGCGCCAAGGTCGGCGTGACAGCGCATCGCTAAGACCTCGCGGTTTGTATGGGCCGACGCGACCCCTACCTATCGGTGTAGGATTACCTCGCCCTCAGCGCTCGGCCAGGGCCGCCGTCTGGGGCGCCATGGCCGCCCGCATCTGCGCCAGGGCCGCTTCCAGGCGATCCTGCTGGGCCTTGAGCGCCGCCAGCGCATGCTGGTGTTCGGTCTTGAGTGTTTGCAGCTCATTGAGCAACAGCGGGATCACCTGCTGATAGTCCACCCCCAGCACCTCTCCCGTCGCGGTGCGGGTCACCAGTTCCGGATAGAGGGTCGCGACCTCCTCGGCGATCAGGCCGTACTGCAGCCGTCCCGCCGGATCGGCCGTGTAGCGGAAACTGACCGGCCGAAGCTGGAACAGCTCATGACTCCGGATCCCCAAGGCTGCGATGTCGCGCTTATAGCGGGCGGACGACGGGGCGGTGCCCAGCCGACCGCTGCTGTCGATAATCACGGTCTGTCCGCCCGGAACGACGGCGCCAGAGACCCCGGCCATGAAGGCGCTGGTCTGGACCGCAGGGGTGCCCAGACGCAGGGTATTCGATTCGGCGCCCTCGCTGTCGGGGCCGGGCGAGCCCAGGTAGATGTTGTTGTCGCCGCTGGTCAGGTTCAGACCCGCCTGAGAACCGATGCCGATATTGACTGAGCCGGTGCCGGCCCGCAGGGCGCCGCGGCCCAGGGCGACGTTGCCGCTGCCGGCCGTGTTGGTGTACAAGGCGTTGGAGCCGAGGGCGATGTTGCCGTTGCCGACGGTGTTGGAGAGCAGCGCGTTTTGGCCCAGCGCGGTGTTGTTGGCGCCGATGGTGTTGGTGTTGAGCGTGCTCCAGCCGAGGGCGGTATTGTTGTAGCCGGTAGTGTTGGCGAAAAGCGCCTCTGTGCCGACAGCGAGGTTGCCGTCGCCGATAGTATTGGAGAGGAGTGCAGAGTCGCCGACAGCGATGTTGCCGTTGCCGGTGGTGTTGGAAAAGAGTACGTCTTTGCCAACCGCGGTGTTGCCGTTGCCGGTGGTGTTGGAAAAGAGTACGTCTTTGCCAACCGCGGTGTTGCCGGAGCCGATGGTGTTGTGCGTGAGTGCGAGGTCGCCAAGGGCCGTGTTGCCTTCGCCAACGGTGTTGTCGAAAAGCGCCGAGTCGCCGACAGCGATGTTGTAGTGGCCGCTCGTATTAGAGTAGAGCGCTCTATTGCCGGCAGCAACGCTGTAAGAACCGGTGGTGTTGTAGGTGAGCGCGAACTCGCCAACAGCGGTGTTGTGTTCGCCGGTGGTATTGTCGTAGAGCGCGTCGTGGCCATAGGCGGTGTTGCCGGAGCCGCTTGTCACGCTTATCAACGCGCCCGCGCCCCCGCCGGTGTTGCCGCCATCGCCGGTGTCGTCGTTGGTCGCCGGGTACCCGCCGCCCCAGCTTGGTGCCGCCGTCAACAGAAGGATCAGACCAAGTACCACTCCCGCATGTCCCACCACTCGCTTCATGGCACCCTCCTCTCGTTGTGAAGTGATTCTACCCAGCCTGTTGCCGACTTTGAATGTACGGCACAGGGTCGTTAACCACTTGTGGTCAAGCCTAAAAAGCCACCCCCACCCGGACTCGCCGGCTCTCTTGACCGGCGTCGCGTCGGCTACCGTACGCCCCTACCTCAGCGCCGCCGTCTGGGGCGCCAGGGCCGCCCGTATCTGCAGCAGTTCCGCCCGGAGGCTGTCCTGCTGAGCCTTCAGCAGCGCGAGTTCCTGCTCATGGTCCGCCTTCAACGCCACCACATCCTGCCGGTGTCGATCCTGCGCCTGCTGGTGCTCCGCCTTCAGCACTTGCAGTTCATTCAGCAACAGCGGGATCAGTTGCGGGTAGTCCACCCCCAGCACCTCTCCCGTCGCGGTGCGGGTCACCAGTTCCGGATAGAGGGTCGCGACCTCCTCGGCGATCAGGCCGTACTGCGCCCGTCCGGCTGGGTCGTCCTTATAGCGGAAGCTGACCGGCCGAAGCTGGAACAGCTCATGACTCCGGATCCCCAAGGCTGCGATGTCGCGCTTGTAACGGGCCGAGGAGGGGAGCACGCCCAACCGGCCACTGGCATCGATGACCACGGTCTGTCCGCCAGGAACGACGGCGCCAGAGACCCCGGCCATGAAGGCGCTGGTCTGGACCGCGGGATCACCCAGGCGGAGCGTATTTGATTCGGCGCCCTCGCTGTCGGGGCCGGGCGAGCCCAGGTAGATGTTGTTGTCGCCGCTGGTCAGGTTCAGACCCGCCTGAGAACCGATGCCGATATTGACTGAGCCGGTGCCGGCCCGCAGGGCGCCGCGGCCCATGGCGACGTTGCCGCTGCCGGCCGTGTTGGTGTACAAGGCGTTGGAGCCGAGGGCGATGTTGCCGTTGCCGACGGTGTTGGAGAGCAGCGCGTTTTGGCCCAGCGCGGTGTTGTTGGCGCCGATGGTGTTGGTGTTGAGCGTGCTCCAGCCGAGGGCGGTATTGTTGTAGCCGGTAGTGTTATCGTGCAGCGCGTCCGTACCGAGGGCGACGTTGCCGTCGCCGGTGGTGCTGGAGAGGAGTGCCCTCACGCCGAGGGCGATGTTGCCGTTGCCGGTGGTGTTCGTTTGGAGCGCGCTCACGCCGACAGCGATGTTGTTGTTGCCGGTGGTGTTGGTGTACAGCGCGGAGTCGCCGATGGCAGTATTGAAGTCGCCGCTGGTATTCTGGTAGAGCGCCACCCGGCCGATAGCGCTGTTGGTCCCGCCGGTAGTGTTGAAGCTGAGCGCCCATCTGCCGACAGCGGTGTTAGCTCCGCCGGTGGTGTTGGCGGAGAGCGCGTTGTGTCCATAGGCGGTATTGGAGAAGCCTGTAGTGCCACTCGTCAGCGCGCTCGTGCCCCCGCCGGTGTTGCCGTTACCGTCGCTGTTGTCATTGCCCGCTGGGTATCCTCCGCCCCAGCTCGGCGTCACTGTCAGCAGAAGGATCAGACCGACCACCACGATGACATACCCAGAGACTCGCTTCATGGCATCCTCCTCTCATTGGTTAGAACGTCCCTTACTCCGGTCCCGAAATCCCCCCGTTCCCCCCTTTTAAAAAGGGG